>CALASV010000168.1 GCA_937888895.1 uncultured Clostridia bacterium
ACATTCACAGAAAACGGAATGTCGCAGTTACTGAAAGGCTCATTCTACCTTATTATATAATTATTTTCGTGTTCTTTTTTTCTTGATTCCTTTATATAATTCGGGGTTGTTTAATCCGTATTTTGACAATTCAGTTGGTGTCAAGCCAAAGAACTTTGGCGTTCCTGGTGCTACAACTTCTTTGCCGTCAAGAATACCATATAACACCCAATCCAATACTCTACGGTTGGCTGTATCTACCTTTTTTATGTCAAAGCGTATATAGATGTTTGTAATGCGATTGCCGTATTCATGACCGAGGGCTTCTGCAATCACTTCATTAGGAATATCTATACTCGCTGCGATTGTCGCCCATGTGTGGCGAGCCCAATAACTTGTGAGTTCAGGGAACATCGGTTCGTAGATTTTCTTTCCACCGCGACCTGGTGCTTTCGTCATCGGACCGATTTTCTGCAACTCCTTATTCATCTTTCTACGGAAAAATTCGTCGTTAGTCCATCTGTCAAGTATGAATAGCAGATGTTTTTCTCCTTTATATTGCTCAAACAGTACCATTGCTTCCGGCTCTACTTTCATGGAATATAAATGACCGGTCTTCGAGCGATTGAAATCCAATCTACCACTCTTAATGCTTTCAAGTTTGGCAAGGTCAATCATGTTTATGCCCATAAGGAAAAACATTAGCTTGAACATATCGACATATTTCTTTGCGTGTTCCTCGCATGGGAAATATATCAATCGGCGTAATTCTTCTACCGACAATGAGCGTTTCGCTGTTTCTACATTCTTAAACTTAAACTTGCGAAAGGGGTAGAATGTCGTGATGTCGTTTTCAATCGCATCATTGAATACGGCTCGAAGATTACGAAAATGAAGATTGCGAGCGTTAGGGCTGGGCGATGTTTTCGCCATAAAGGTATTGAAGCTCGTTAGCCAATCTTTTGTTATATCCTCGAAATGCAAAGTCTCTACTGCATCACCTACAAAGGCTCGTACTCTATTTAATGTGTGCATGTAGGTTTCTTTCGTACTTTCTTTCTTCGGCTCAATGAATTTTAGAAATCTAACGATGAACAATGTTTCATCAACATTATTCTTTTCTTCGGGATTTAATTCGGCAACTGCTATGTCCTTTATCTCTTTAGCAGTCATTCCTCGAAGTTTTCCGTCGCGAGTTAAGTTGATTATAATGGAATCAACTTTTTGCTTTACCTCATTGATATAAGCATTTAATACTTGCTTATCGGGGTGGTTAATTACTCGTTCTCGTACATTGTCCCATTCTTCAGGCATTAGTTTTGCATCTAATGAAATGTACGCAGTTGTGTTTTTGTGTCCTATCGCAATCTTTAATACGGACGGATGTCCGGGCTTTGTGCGACGACAATCAAAATAAAATTTTGTATTTGCCATTCTTAAAATGTCGAAGTCCCATGTACAAGGTAAATGGAGATGACTTTTACTGAATATTTACCTTTCTGCTTGTGTATTAGCTTGTTATGTCCTTTTTCTTGCTCAAATCTATGTGCAAGGTTATGTACAAGGTAAATTCAGCAAACTTGTGCAACTTTCATCGTTTTTGTGCAAAAAACTTCTTTTTTTTAAGCCATTTTAGTGGTTTTGGCATAGAAAAAACGCTGATTTCAGTGCTTTAATCGCCTGATAATCAGCGTTTTAATTACTTGTGGTCCCACTTGGGCTTGAACCAAGGACCCCCTGATTATGAGGCTATGTAATTCGCTCTGTATTAAGCTGATTACTAATATGTTAATTATCTCTTTTGTGCCATGTACAAACACATGTACAAACACCATTTTTTATGCTTTTTAGTTATCGATTTTGGAGAGTTTTACCCTTAAATCTGACACCTCTTTCTCCAGCTCTAAGACCCTCTTTTCGGCAGCTTGACATCGTTCTTCTGACTTAACTAATAAGCCTATCAAATTGCTTATTTCGCTTCCCGATGTTTTCGCTGATATGAGCCTTACTATCTCATCTAAATTTACGTTCTTGGCATTGCTATTATTTAGCATTATTGCCCTCGGTGAATTTATCTGATTCAAACTCTTATCTCGTACATTGATGTCCGCAGGATAATCGCTTAAATAATCATTTATGTTATCCACCTTGTACATTTCTGCCAATTCTTCCATACTGCTTCCTTCTGGCATATTCACAGTAATAGAAGCCTGTGTACTTTCCATTTCTGGAATAAATGCTGTACCTTTACTCATGGACCATACAACACTGACGATTAGTAATACAACGGCAAACATCAAAACAAAAGCTTTTTTTCTCAGCATTTTTTCCATAATTCTGCCATAAGCAGCCGTCATACGATTCAAAAGTGGATGTTTTGTTTCTTTTTTTCTTCGAAGCATTCCAGTGGCCATAGCCGGAACCAGTGTCAACGCAACTACCAGACTGGCTCCCAGTGAATAGCCAATGGTTAATCCCATGTCTACAAACAACTGACGTGTAATACCTTCCGTAAATACGATGGGCAAAAATACACATACAGTAGTTAGAGTAGATGCAATAATTGCAGATGAAACCTGTTTTGCCCCGGCAACCGCTGCTTTACGGATTGGCATACCAAGGTCACGCATACGGTAAATATTTTCAATCACGACAATAGAGTTATCTACCAACATACCTACGCCCAATGCGA
>CALASV010000169.1 GCA_937888895.1 uncultured Clostridia bacterium
GGTTATAACGTATTATATCCTATGGGTTGGGATGCATTTGGTCTTCCAACAGAAAACTACGCAATTAAGAATCACATTCATCCAAAGTTAGTAACAGAAAAGAATGTGGAACATTTTAAGAATCAGTTAAGAAGTCTTGGTTATTCTTTTGATTGGGAGAGAGAAATCAATACAACAGACCCTAATTATTATAAGTGGACACAGTGGATTTTCTTAAAATTATTTAAGGCAGGGTTAGCTTATAAGACAGAAATGCCAATTAACTGGTGTACTTCTTGTAAAGTAGGTCTTGCAAATGAAGAAGTAGTTGGTGGCGTTTGTGAGCGTTGTGGTAGCGAAGTAGTTCGTAAAGTAAAGAGCCAGTGGATGTTAAAGATTACTGCTTATGCAGATAAATTATTAGAGGGACTGGAAGAAGTAGATTATATCGAAAAAGTAAAAGTATCTCAGAAAAACTGGATTGGTCGTTCCGAAGGTGCAGAAGTTGATTTTAAATTAGCTAACTTTGATGAAACATTGAAAGTTTATACAACAAGACCTGATACTTTATTTGGTGCAACTTATATGGTAATTTCTCCAGAACATCCAATGATTGATGCACATAAAGAAGCATTAAATAATTATGATGCAATTATTGCTTATCGTGAACAGGCAGCAAAGAAGTCTGATTTTGAGCGTACAGAGCTTGCAAAAGATAAGACAGGTGTATGTTTAGATGGTATTACAGCAATCAATCCAGTCACTGGTAAAGAAATTCCTATCTGGGTTTCTGATTATGTTCTTATGACTTATGGTACAGGTGCTATTATGGCAGTACCTGCTCATGACGATAGAGACTGGGAATTTGCTAAAAAGTTTGGTCTTCCAATTATTGAAGTAGTAGCTGGTGGAAATGTACAGGAAGCAGCATTTACTGATACAGCAACAGGAAAGCTTGTAAATTCTGGTTTCTTAGATGGTTTAGAAGTAAAAGAAGCAAAGCAGAAGATGATTGCTTGGTTAGAAGAACAGGGTATTGGTCATAAAAAAGTAAACTTCAAACTTCGTGACTGGGTATTTTCTCGTCAAAGATATTGGGGTGAGCCTATTCCTATTGTAAAATGTGAAAAATGTGGTTATGTGCCTGTTCCAGAAGAACAGTTACCATTATTATTACCAGAAGTAGAAAGTTATGAACCAACGGATAACGGCGAATCTCCAATTGCAGCAATGCGTGACTGGGTAGAAACTACTTGTCCATGTTGTGGTGGTAAGGCAGAAAGAGAAACGGATACAATGCCTCAGTGGGCTGGTTCTTCTTGGTATTTCTTGCGTTATATTGACCCAATCAATCCAGATTCCTTTGCTGGTAAAGAAGCATTAGACTACTGGATGCCTGTTGACTGGTATAATGGTGGTATGGAGCACACAACACTTCACTTGTTATATTCCCGTTTCTGGCATAGATTCTTGTATGACCAAGGTTATGTAAGCACAAAAGAACCTTATAAGAAGCGTACTTCTCATGGTATGATTCTTGGTGAAAATGGCGAAAAGATGAGTAAGTCGAGAGGTAATGTAGTAAATCCGGATGATATTGTAGAAGAATTTGGTGCAGACACACTCCGTACTTATGAAATGTTTATCGGTGCATTTGATTTAAGTGCTGCGTGGTCTAAAGAAGGCGTACGTGGCTGTCGACGTTTCTTAGATAGAGTTTGGAAGTTGCAGGATATGTTAGTAGAAGGCGATGGTTATTCTGCTGAAATGGAAACAAAGATGCACCAGACTATCAAAAAAGTAAGTCAAGATTATGAAAATTTGAAGTTTAATACAGGTATTGCTGCAATGATGTCTTTAGTAAATGATTTCTACAAGATAAATAAGATTACAAAAGGTGAATTTAGAACATTGCTTATCTTATTAAATCCAGTAGCATCTCATATGACAGAAGAACTTTGGGAAACAAATGGTTATGAAGGTAGATTATATCAAGCTACTTGGCCAGAATGGGACGAAGCAAAGACAATAGAAGCAACAATTGAAATTGCAGTACAGTTAAATGGTAAAGTAAAAGCAACAATTAAAGTAGCAAAAGATGTAGATAAAGATACAGCAATTGCAACAGGTAAAGAAGCAGTAGCAGATAAATTAGCTGGTATGACAATTGTAAAAGAAATTTATGTACCAGGAAGAATTGTAAATTTAGTAGTAAAATAAGAAGTTTTAACTGAATCAAATAAGTACCCCCACTTAATGCTCTACGCATCCTTCGTGGGGGACTTATTTAATTCGGTTAAAGTGCCTGTTTTTATTTTTGAAAAAATTTAAGAAAATGACAGATTTTGTCATAGTATACATATATAATAGAACATAAAGAAAAAATATGAAGTTTTATATTATTTGATATTTCGTATATATTGAAATTAGAAAATAGGGTAATTTTATAGTAAAGAAAGAAGGGAGAGAACCTATGGGAAATCAAAATCAGGTGGAAACATTTGAAAGCTTATGTGATGAATATATAAAGCAGTA
>CALASV010000170.1 GCA_937888895.1 uncultured Clostridia bacterium
AGAGAACGCCCATGTCGGGCAAACCAAAAAAATACCCCTGTAATGAAACAGGGGCATTATCCAATTATTTTACATTCAACATTGTAGCTAACTTATTAAAAATTTCAGTATTATCATAGTAGCCAGCAAACTCATCAGCATTTACCCCTTCTGCTAATACTGCAACAGGTAAACCTGTATGACTATAAGAAGTAAACGATACACCAGATTTATTATTTAAAATATGAGTAATAGTAACAGGTAATGGTTCATAAGTACCATACATTACGTATTCTAACTGGGCATCTTCTCCGGTTTCTTTACCATTGATACTCTTTTCGTAAGCAACTTTTAACTGTTCCAATTCATAATCAGTTAATACTAATTTATCACTATTTTTACCTCTTGCTTTTAATCCAAATAATTTTTCTATATCTTTTAATACCTTATTAAAAGATGTTTTATTTTCCTTATAAGAAGCAACATAATCTGAGTCATACTTTGCAAAAGAAATCTTTTGATTCATAAGTAATGTTAAATATGTATCATAATCTGTACCAGCAAAACCAATCGTCAAACCACCAGTTTCATGGTCTCCAGTAACTAAAATCAATGTTTCTTCTGGATGTGCTTTTGCAAAATCAATTGCAACTTGAACAGCATCTGCTAAAGCAACTGTATCTTGAATTGTAGAAGCAGCATCATTTGCATGACAAGCCCAGTCAATTTTACCACCTTCACACATCATAAAAAATCCATTTTCATTATCTAATACTTCAATTCCTTTTTCCACATAATCTGCTAAAGACCACATATCTTCTGTACGGTCAATTTCATAAGCCATAGAACTAGAATCTGCTAAATACTCATCAATTAAAATTACTTTCTCATCAGTAGCAGTTACTTTCTTTGCTTCCTTATTTGTAAAAGTTACTTTATATCCTGCTTCTTTCGCTAATTCATATAAATTTTCAGAAGGATTTTCTTTATTATGACCATCTGGTTTCAATAAACCACCACCTGCAAAATACTCAAAATCCGACTCAATCAATTCTAAACCAATATTGTAATAACTAGAACGACTTGCCTGATGTGCATAAAAAGCTGCTGGTGTTGCATGATTTAAATTAACAGAAGTAATAATACCTACTTTCATACCAAGTTGAGAATGTACTTTTTCTGTAATTGTTTCAAAAACTTTTGTTCCCGTTACATCTACATTGATACTACCTGAATAAGTTTTATGACCTGTAGAAATAGAAGTAGCCGTGGAAGCAGAGTCTGGTGCAAATGAATTTGCATCATAAGTAACTGCACTACCTGCTGTTTCAAACTTCATAAAATTTAAATATTCTGGACCATCTAAAGTTGCACCTTGATTATCATCTAAACTAGGCTGTGCCAAAAAATAATCTTCATCATTTAAAGCACCTAAATAATCAGCAGTAGACTGAATTTGTGGATAACTCATACCATCACCAATAAATAAAAAAACATATTTAGGTTTAGATAGCGTTTCCTCTTTTATAGAATCATTATTTTTATTAATAGGTATTATCCTTTTAGGAGTATAAGTTGCACCTTGTACTTTTGTAGGATTTTGTGTGTTATATCCAGCTAAAGCTCCTACTGCCACACATACAGTTAAAAGACTTGTGATAAATTTTTTCTTCATAATTACTTCCTCCGTTTTATTGTATATTGGATGATTGTACTATAACAATCTATTGTAAAATTTGAAACGAAGTAATTGTAAAATTTACTTAAAATTAAGGTAAAAAGTTACCTTAACATTAAGAAAAGCACTCTTTCGAGTGCTAATCTGCTTTTCTTTTTGTATTTGGTCCCATTCCTTCTCGTATGGAATTATGTGTTTGATTTTGATTGACAGGCTTTACTTTTTGTGTGATGTTGTTAAACTCTTCGTTTGCTTTTTTCTGATTCTGTTTTTCTAACTTTGCATTCATACTTTTTCACCTCAAGTATAGTATGTTCCAAAACCAAAGAAACTATTTATCCTTTTTATCCACGAAATCTTACAAAAACATCACCAGAAATACTCTTTACTTCCATTCTATATACTTCATTTGTAGTTTCTTTTTTGTAATCTCCAGAGACATGACATTCCCCTGACACACTACTCATCTCTACTTGATAATTTTCTTCTGTTTGAAACATTTCTACTGTTACATCACCCGAAATACTTGCTACACAAATAGTTGCATCATAATGATTGATTACATTAATATCTCCACTTTTTGATTGCAAATTATATTCTTTAAAATCGGCATTTACATCTATATCGCCACTTGCAGAAGATTGTATGATACTTTTTCCTACACTATTTTCTACCTCAATATCACCACTTGCTGTTGTTGCTTTTAACTCTTGCACTTGCAAATGATTCATCTCTTGGTCACCACTCATAGTACTCAAAATTACTGTTTCTGCTTGTAAGCCATCTATTTCTAAATTTCCACTCTTACTACTTACTGATATAGTATCTGCTTTCATATTAAAAAATTCACAGTCTCCACTTTTTACAATAATTTCTGCTTTATTCGCTGTAGAATCTCTAACTGTAACATCACCACTCATTGTTTCTATGAAATAAGAATCTCCTGTTACTTGCTTTAATTTTATATCACCACTACTAGAACGAAGTTTTAAATCCCCAAATATAACTTCCTTTCCTTCTACATCTCCTGAAGAAGTAGTCACTTCTACTTCTTGTATTGTTTCTGGTAGAAATACTTCTATTTTAACTGCTGGAGCTAATTGAAATTGGAAAAAACCACTTTTCGTATCTTCTACCTTATGTATTCCTATATAAAAAACATCTTCTTGTTGTTTTGTATAAAATGGATAAGCCATTGCTGTCTTATGCGAATAATAATGGCATTCTACTTTTACAACACTTTCATTTGTTTTTTGTATTTTTACATCTCCAATCCCTGCATCAATTACAATTTTATGACAAATCCCCTTAGATTCTCCAAACTGTGTTATACTATATGTTCCATCGGATTCTTTCTCCATATCCTCAAAAATAGTACTATTGTCTTCAAAATGTTTTCTTTTTGCCACTTTTACATATAATTCTGCTCGTTCCATAGCTTCTTCTGCCTTTTTAACTGCACGTTCTACTACTTTTCCTACATTTTTCATTAAATTTTCAAAATTCCAATCGAAGTTTTCAGTATCTTTTTTTGTTTGTTCTGTTTTTTCATTGTGTTCTTCTACTATATCTTCTTCTCTATATTCTTCTGTTTGATTTATTTTATTTTCTAATGTATTTGACTTCTTTTTTCCAATTTTCCAATCAGTTAGCGAAGAAGTATCAAAAGACTGTAATTCTTTTAACTCCATCACCAATTGTTCTACACTACCAAGTTCTGTAATAATTTGTTCTTCTGTTTTACCATTTTCTATACCAACTATAAAACGTTCTTCATAATCTGTTACAATTTCCTGTATTAAATCTTCTTCAAATCCCTGTAATGCTACTTTTAAACTGCTTATGTATTCTTCTTTACTCATATAAATCCTCCTCAATAAAATATACTCTAATCTTAACCAATCAATCGTTGTACCGCTTTTATAAATTCATTCCATTCTTTTACTAAAGTTGCTTGATGTTCTTTCCCTTTTTCTGTTAAATGATAATACTTCCTCGCTGGTCCTTCATCTGATTCCACTAAATAAGTTTCTACAAATTCTTCCTCTTTCAAACGCTTTAATACTAAATAAAGTGTCCCTGGTGCAATCGACATTTCTTTAGAAATCGCATCAGTTAATTGATATCCATAACGGTCAGCATCGATTAATTGTGATAAAACACAAAGTTCTAACGCTCCTTTTTTAAATTGTGGATTCATATTATCCCTCCTTTTTGTTGAATACATTGTAACACACACTATTCTTTAATGCAATATACTATTTATAAAAAATAACAATAATTATTTGACAACTGTTTCTTCTGTTTTATAACAAAAAAACAGAGCCATTACAAAGGTAGAAAATTTCTACTTTTGCAACAGCCCTCTATTCGCATTTATGCTCGAACTTCTTTAATCCCTTGCACAATAAATTTCCTTGCTTCTACTGCTTTTTCTTTTGGAAGTGCTTCAATTCCTTCTAATGGATATTCCATGCCAAGTTCTTTATACTTATTTACACCCATGGTGTGATAAGGAAGTACATCAAGTGCTTTTAAATTACGAAGTTTACCTATAAATCGTCCCAATTCTTTTAAATCTTCGGGTTCATCACTAATACCTGGAACAATCACATGACGAATCCATAAATCAATTCCTTTTTCTTCTAAGTACTTTGCAAAAGCAAGTATTCCTGCATTTTCTTGTTTTGTCAACTCTTTGTGTTTTTCTGGAACAATGTGCTTAATATCCAGCATAACTAAATCTGTATATTTCATCAATTCATCCAGTTTTTTATTATAATTTTCATTTCCCGGACGATAAGTAATTCCTGAAGTATCTATACAGGTATGAATATTTTCTTTCTTTGCTGCTTGAAATAATTCTAATAAGAAATCAATTTGTAAAAGAGGTTCTCCCCCCGTTACTGTAAGACCTCCTTTTTCATAAAAAGCTTTATTCTTATTATAATTTTTCATAATTTCTTCTACTGTAATTTCAGTTCCTGCTTTTAACTCCCAAGTATCAGGATTATGACAATACTTGCACCTCATTGGGCAACCTTGAAAGAATACCACATAACGAACTCCTGGACCATCCACTGTTCCAAAGCTTTCCTGTGAATGAATATAACCTTTCATAAGCAATTAAATCTGATCGTGGAATGTTCTTGAAATAACTTCATCCTGCTGTTCTTTTGTTAATTTGTTAAAGTTAACCGCATATCCAGATACACGAATTGTTAACTGTGGATATTTTTCAGGATGAGCCTGTGCATCTAATAAAGTATCTCTGTTTAATACGTTTACATTTAAGTGATGGCCACCTTTTTCTACATAACCATCTAATAAATTAACAAGGTTATCAATCTGTGCGTTACTAACTTTCATTTTATTTCCTCCTGTATTTTCTTCTCATTC
Source organism: uncultured Clostridia bacterium (assembly GCA_937888895.1). Lineage (GTDB taxonomy): Bacteria > Bacillota > Clostridia > Lachnospirales > Lachnospiraceae > SIG299. The sequence goes on from CALASV010000170.1 coordinate 5,057, forward strand.
TCGTGATGTAGATGTATGAATTTGTAAATTAAGTTGTGGGTATGAAATCAGCTCCATTTTGCTTCTATCGATGTCCTGGTCGTAAGCGGACAAGTCGACTTCACTGTTTCATATACAGATGCTGAATCCGGTGAAGTGATATACTCGTTAATGTACACTCTTCACTGTTTTCACCATCATCGTTTCGTATATGTAAGATGCGATATTGTGAAGAACTTCACGGTTTTCACTACCCTTGATTTTCCCCGACCCCAAATAAGGACTTCCTTGTCATTTCTCTGCTTATAGAAGAC
>CALASV010000171.1 GCA_937888895.1 uncultured Clostridia bacterium
CCTTTTTATATGTATATTCTGTTTTCATACAACGATGAGGACAGGATGCACATGCCTTTTCACATTCTACATACAGTTCTTCCGATGGTTTTATCACAGATTTTATTTTATGCCATTTACAAGATTCACAACCAGAAGCTTCTATATCAATTACTTCATAGGAAGATTCAATCATTTCAGAATAATTTTTTTGAAGTCCTAGTGCTTTTGTAAGAACTGCTTTACCAATGTTGCAGAATTCCATTATATTTCCCCACTCCTTAGTTATTGAAGTTTTTTCATTTTTTTGTTATATTTATTGTAGTTATTTATATTATAATTTTGAAAATCAAAATTGTCAATGATAGATTTGAAGCTGAATGGAGAAAATATTATGTCAACTATTGGAGAACGTATTCGAAAACTAAGAAAACATTATAATTTAAATCAAAAAGATTTTGCAAAAAGGATTACTATGTCTTACAGTCATATTTCTAATATAGAAACAGGAAAAGATAAGCCATCTGATGCTATAATTAAATTACTTATAATAGAATATGGTACAAATGAAACATGGCTAAGAACTGGTGAAGGTAATATGCTAAATAATTCAGAATACAATGATTATAGTTCATTAACAGAGTCATCCTTAACAGCAGAACAAGAATTAATTGAATTGTTAAAGAATTCTTCAGCTACAAATAAAACGTTATATACAGAAATGTTATCATCCGTAATTTCTTTAATTAAAATAAATAAAAATCTTTCTGATACAGAAGAACTTGATAGATTAGAAACAACAAATGTTTTATTTGAGCAAATTGCAAATTATAATTTATTATTACAAGACTTAGTACAAAGAAACTATACCGATACTGACTTAAAACGTATAGATAATCTATCTTGTGAATTAAATCATACATTAGAAACATATAAAAATATATTTCTAAAAAAACATTCCTAAAAACTTTGAAATGCATAAAAGAAAATAATCGAACAAATTGAAAAATAACAAATAATGACATAAGTTAGAAAATAGACTTTTTATCAAATAATAATGGAATTTATTAAAGATACAATTTTATGTTGAGGAGGACGTATGAAAACCATTTTATTTTACTTTTCTGCTACTGGTAATTCTTTAACCACTGCTTGGATGTTAGCAAAAGAATGGAATGAATGTGAACTTGTTCCACTTGCATCGCTTAATACACAAGAAGAAATTGTAGTTCAAGCAGATACTATAGGTTTTATTTTTCCTATTTACTATAGTGATATGCCATATATTATGAGACAAGCAATATCTAAAATGCATTTTATAAATACTCCATATATATTTAGTATTTGCACTTGTCGAGGACATTATGGTAATATTGCACAACGTTTAAATGCTCTGTTACAAGAACGCAATCAATTCTTATCACTAAGTCGTCATATATGTTTACCTGGAAATAGTCGGATTAGTTCCTTAGAGCAAAACGCTGTTATGTTAGCACTTCAACGTGAAAATGTCCATACTATAGCACAGGAACTTATAAATCGTCCAGTAGAAAAGTATGATAGTGAGACTATAATTACACCTTCTCCTGTTCAACATGCTTCTAATATGCGAGGTATGGAAGCTGAAGAAATTTGTATTGGATGTGGTATTTGCGAGAAAATATGTCCTATGGAAAATATTACTTTAACTGATGGTAAACCAAAATTTGGAGAAAATTGTAGTTCTTGTCTTGCTTGTTTTCATTGGTGTCCTAAAGAAGCTATTTGGATGAGTAAAGGAGAAAAAGAAATACAACATCGCTTCAAATACCATCATCCAGAAGTATCGTTGAAAGATATCTTGAATCAGAAAAACAAAACCTCAAAATAAAATAGACATTCTAGAATCCACTTTGCTACTTCCTTATGAATACCTATTATTCTACATATTTGAAATTTAGAATGAATTGTCCTGTATTCAAACAAAAAAATTTACAATTCTGACAAAAGATTTTGAAGTGCATAATCATATATGTTTCGCAAGATACAATTCATGATACGCATTATTTAATTCGCAAAATATAAAACATAAATTGATATTTTGCGAATATCGGTGTATAATATGCGAAAGAACTTGGAATGATTCTATATTAAAATACAGATTGGAGTTGATAATGATGATGACTTGCAAAGAAAAAGCATTGGAATGGGGACTTTCCATTCGCACCATCAATAACTTTTGTAAGCAAGGTAAACTACCTGGTGCAATCAAATTAAAGGGAAGTTGGCAAATTCCAGATGATGCAAAAAAGCCAGAAGATGGTCGTATTTCATCTAGCAAATATCATCCATCAAATGATCCAAAAGTTCGAAAATCTCTCCCTATTGGCATTTCCGATTATATACGTGCACAATCACAATATTACTATGTTGACAAAACATTAATGATTAAAGAATTTTTGGACCAAAAACCTTTGGTTTCTTTGTTTACTAGACCACGTCGTTTTGGTAAAACTTTGAATATGGATATGCTCCGAGTATTTTTTGAGATATCGGAAGAAGATACTAGTAAATATTTTGTTGAAACCAACATTTGGAAATGTGGTGAAATGTATCGCTCTCATCAAGGGAAATATCCTGTTATTTTTCTTACATTTAAAGATGTGAAATTTGACTCTTGGACAGAAACTTTAGATAAAATACGAGAACTTTTGCAAACAGAATTTGGAAGACATCAGATACTTCTTGATAGTAGTAGAATTGCTAATTACGAGAAAGAATACTTTGCAAAGATTCTTGACGGAACAGCAACAGAAGTAGCTCTTACATCAGCCCTAGAAAAGCTATCTCAAATGTTAAAAAAACATTATGGTATCGCACCTATTATTATTATTGATGAATATGATACACCAATTCAAGAAGGATATTCTAAGGATTTTTATGATGAGATTATTGGATTTATGAGAAATTTTTTCTCAGGTGCATTTAAGGATAATCGAAATCTTTCTTATGGTTTTCTTACTGGTATTCTTAGAATTGCACAAGAAAGCATTTTTAGTGGACTGAATAATCTAAGTGTTAATTCTATTATGGATAAAGATTACGATAAATTCTTTGGTTTTACCAATCAAGAAGTGCATGAAATACTAGAATACTACAATGCATTAGATAAAAAAGAAGAACTAAAAGATTGGTATAATGGTTATCTTTTTGGAGAGGAAGAAGTTTACAATCCTTGGTCCGTTATTAATTACGTATCAAAAAACTGCATTCCACAGCCCTATTGGGTAAACACAGGAAAAAATGAAATTCTTGATGATGTGTTAAAAGTAGCTACGGATGATATTACGGAACGTCTTCACGTACTTCTTCAAGGAGAAAGTGTTATTGCAAGAATTGACCAAAATGTTGTTTATCGAGAACTTTCGGAAGACCCAGGTAATATTTACAGCTTACTATTAGTAGCTGGATACCTTAAATTATCGAAAAAAGAACTCCAACCAGATGGTTCTTATTTATGCGAAGTTTCTATTCCAAACAGAGAAATCGCTGCCGTTTATAAAAGTGAAATACTTTCTCATCTGTTACAAATTGGAGCTATTACAAGAACAACAGCAAATAAGATCGCTGAAAGTCTTTATATTGGAGATTTTGTAAAATTACAAAAAGCTATTTCCGAATACATGGACAAATCCATTAGTTTTTACGATGGTGGTTCAGAAGGATTTTATCATGGTTTAATTTTAGGTCTTATTGCTTTGATGGATAATCAATATAAAATTAAATCTAATCGTGAATCAGGAGATGGTAGATACGATATCTGTTTATTCCCAAAAACATCAAAATATCCAGGTATCATTATGGAGTTGAAATGGGGCAATAATCTGAATTTAGATACACTAGATGAACTCGCTTTAGAGGCATTACATCAGATTACTCAGAAACGATACGATTCAGAGATGTCTGAAATCGGTATTACGCATATACTAAAACTTGGAATTGCATTTTCAGGGAAAAAAGTACGAATCCAAACTAAATAATTATTAAGTGAAGCTCGAGTAAAAACACCTTTTACCGAGTTTCACTTTTATATTGGTTAAACATTTTACAAAACATACAATAGATTACTGATTCATTTCATCAACAAACAGAGGTTTGTCATTATAATTTTCACTCCAAATTTCATATCACAACTATATTGTATTCTTTATTTTCTAGCAACAATGAAATAACGATGAATAGTTCCTTCTACATATCCATTCTCTTCTATTGTTTTTTGCATTTTCAATAAATGTTCAAAACATCTATCTACAGAAAAGTTAGGAAACTCCCATTCAATAATACTTGCAAACCATACAAAAGCACCAATATCATAAAACTTAATGGGACGATATGCTTCCTTTGCTTCCAAAATGTGAAATCCAGCGTCTTCAAATACTTTCCTTTGCTCTTTCAAATTCATATGAGGAAATGGTTTTTCTGTATTCGGAAGTACCAATTCTACTAAATCTCTATCATTATCTTCTCCCACTTGTTGTGTAATAAAAATTCCGTCTTTTTTTAGTACACGATATAATTCTTTCGCACAAAAGTCTCCATGACGATTGATAACGATATCAAAACTCTCGTTTTCAAACGGAAGATTGGTTGCTGTATTACATTCTTTAACATCAATTCCAAGTGGCACTAATCGTTCTTTGCATAACGCTACATTTGGTGGATACCCTTCCGTTATTGAGGTTTTAGAAAACGGATGTTGTAATGATAATAGAAATTCTCCACCACCAGTATCATAATCCAAAAGTTGCATCGTATCTGTTAAATATTGTCTAATAATAGCTTCATAATTCCATGGCAATTCCTGTTCTTCAGCATATCTTCCATCAATATAAGAAAAGTCCCACCCTTGTATATGTGCTCTCTCTTCTTCCTGTTTCCAAAGTACTTTTAATTCTTGTTCGTTCATTCTCTTACTTCCTTTTCCTACAATTTTTAACTATCATAGTATAAACTTTCTATAAGAATATATTTTTGTAACCAACAAAAAATTTACGCTATTGTATTTACATTGAACTTATATTTGTTATAATTAAAGCATAATTTATGATCAAGCAGATATTTACAATTCGCTTCGCTACTTGCTCATAATTCAAAAATTTTATAAGGAGGCCTACTTATGAACTATCAGCCAGCAGACAACCGTTACGAACAACTCCCTTATCGACGTTGTGGAAAAAGTGGTTTAAAACTCCCTGCCCTTTCTTTGGGGCTTTGGCATAATTTTGGAAATATTACGCCATTCCAAAATCAACAGAATGTTCTTCGCAAAGCATTTGACCTTGGTATTACACATTTTGACCTCGCTAATAACTATGGTCCTCCCTACGGAGAAGCGGAACGAAACTTTGGTATCCACATGGATCGCGACTGGCATACACATCGTGATGAATTGATTATTTCCACAAAAGCTGGATATGATATGTGGCCTGGTCCTTATGGTGACCATGGTAGTCGTAAATATTTGATTGCAAGTCTTGACCAATCTTTAAAAAGAATGCATTTAGATTATGTAGATATTTTTTATCATCATCGTCCAGACCCTGATACCCCAATCGAAGAAACAATGGGAGCTTTGGATTATATTGTTCGTAGTGGTAAAGCCTTATATGTTGGTATTTCTAATTATAATGCAGAGCAAGCGCAAATTGCAATCAAAACGCTTCGTGAAATGGGAACACCAATGTTAATCCATCAACCAAATTATTCTATGTTCAACCGTTCTATTGAACATGGATTAACACAAGTATTGCAAGAGGAAGGCGTTGGATGTATCGCATTTGCTCCACTTAGTGGAGGGATTCTTACGAATCGTTATTTAGATGGCATTCCTTCCGATTCTCGTGCAATCAAAGACCCTCGATTTTTGCGTTCTAGTGATATTACAGAAGATAAAATTAAGATAGTCCGTCAGTTAAATGAACTTGCAAAACAACGTGGACAAACTACGGCACAACTTGCATTACTTTGGACTTTACGAAATCCTATTGTTACAAGTGCATTGATTGGTGCAAGTAGCCCAAAACAAATAGAAGAAAATGTTCAAGCTTTTTCAAATCCAACTCTTTCTGAAGAAGAATTAAATAAAATTGAAACTATTTTAAGTAAATAAAATTTTATTAAAAATCATCACGCAAACTACAAAAGTGTTGTTTCTTCTATGCTTTATAGAAAAGACAATACTTTTGTGTTTAAAATATTTCGTCTAGCCATCGCTCCAAAAAAATCCTAGATTCGGTTCAGTTAACTACCGATTGTCTAAAGCTAATGAGATTGCGATAGACTTATTTCAAAACTTCAAAATACCATTGTTTGACGTCTTTCTATTTTAATTCATATGCACATTATCATCTTGGTTACCATAATTTTTTGGAAGAGAATCAGGAATATAGCATACTACTTGAATTTTATAGCGATTTACCATGCGTTTTTGAATCTTCACACCAAAAAGAATATTAGCATCGAACATCGCATGATTTTCTATAAGTTCTCTCATATCCGTAAACTCTCTTAGATTAATGTCTCCTGTAACATATAATAAGGCATAACGATAATTTGGAATTTGTTTTAATACATTTTCAAAAATGGATATATTATGTTTATCACAGGAAACTTCTAATAATTCAAGATGTCCATTTTTGCAGGTTTTAGTGTTCAAATCCAGTTGACATACACTAATAATATCTGCCAGGTCTAAACGTATTATTTGATTGTCTTCGGTCAATAGGTTAGAAACACTCGCTATCAAATACTCAAAGTCAGAAGGTAGCTCAATGCGTTTCCAAGAAAAAAAATCACCATCAAATTTTGAAAAAGAAAAAGTTCCCTGGTTTACTTGTTCGATAATTTTATCAATTTCAGTATAGATTGAATGATAGTTTGTCATAGTCTTCGCCCTCCGATAATAATGATACTTGTACGCATTATAACATGAAATTTATAAAAAATGAATAAATGAAAATTGGTATAAGATAAAAGTACTTATATTATAATGATAGCATATATTTTTTTATGATTTTATGCTCTATCACTTATGACTTTAATCATAAATGGTTTACTTGATATATTAGCATTATGTGTTTATAACTTATATAATATTTTAGTAGTGTTCTGGTTTCATACACTGTCATACTGTAGTATTAATACATTAATAATAAAAAACATTAATTAAAAAAACAAATATTGCTAAATGATAATCCCTAAAATCCTTTATTTAAGCTGAATACAGCAATTTTACCTCGGCGAGTTTTTTCTAATGGGTAGGAGAAAGATTGAAAACGGTGGATTATTTTTTTATAAATTTGATGATTAGTTTCTTAACTAAGATGAATTATTTCCTAATTTGGGCGAAAACTTTCCCAAATTTTATTTTTCTCTGTTGTTAAAGATACTAATTTTTTTATGGGAAATGATTGAAATGGAACAAAAAGATATAGAATGTAAAAATATAGATATATAGATATGAAAAAATTCTTTTTTTATAAAAATAAATAGAAAAATTATAAAAAAGGGTATGAAAAAAAAACCTATGCTTTTAATACATGGCGTTGATTACAGTTCTAGTTAACCCACCAAGATTTTTTATAGGTGTTCCTCTTAATTTGTATGTTTTATAGATGGATTGTAGTGCTTTTATGACAATATCGTAAGAGTATTGTAAGCATAAGGAAGCTAAATCGGCAATCTCTAGTTTGGTAAAGAACCAGCAGCGGTATTCTACAGTTTCTGGTTCGGTAAAGAAATCAGCGAATTTAGAATCTTTACTGTTATAAATATTGGTATTTATTTCAGCGACATCGTGAGCAAATTCTTGACTAAAAGAAGTGATTTCCTGTTCATAATAAGTCAGTTGTTCTTCTTTTCGTTTTTTAGCATCATATTCTGGTTTGATAGTGAATTTAACAAGGTTGTCTTTAATTTCCGTAATAAACATAGAAAGTTTACTAGAAGCTTTTTGAATAATATTTCTTTTACAATAGGCAGGTAACATACGTCTTAATTCTTGGTAGTTTTTTTCAATGCTATCTGTCTTTTGATTTTTTAAGGAGTCAAATTCCATCAATTCTCTTAAAGAGATTCTAAGTTCATTGATAGAAGTGATTTTTAATACTTCATGGAGAACATCTTTTGACATTACAAGGAACCCGCGACCACCATGGGAGGCAGGCTTGAAATAATTTTCATACTCTGGTAAATATACGTTAATACGATTGGTATCTACTTTAGTAAAATGAATATAACCATATTTTTTTAAGAGTAGATTATTGTTATGGATGGTTTTGATATCACAGCCAATGATGTTTGCTACTTCTTGTAAGTCAATATTTTTTAGGAAACCGATGCTATCTGGACCTAAGAAATGATAGATAATCAACATCTTAATGGCATTGGTCTTTAGTGTTTCTTGATATCCAAATTGATTTTGTTCGTTATGATACACCTTTTTATATGTATATTCTGTTTTCATACAACGATGAGGACAGGATGCACATGC
>CALASV010000172.1 GCA_937888895.1 uncultured Clostridia bacterium
CTTAAAAGAAATCAAAGAAATTCTGGATTCGCCTAATTTTGATAGCACAAAGGCATTAGAACAGCAAATAGAACTGTTGCTTTTAAAGAAGGAGCATATTGAGAATTTAATTGAGTTTGCTCGAAAAATAAAAACGTTAGGAGTGAAAAAAATGGATTTTACAGCGTTTGATACAAAAAAGATGGATGAGTATTCGAAACGTGCCAAAGAACAATGGGGAAAAACAGCCGAATATCAAGAATATGAACAAAAGACAAAGGGATTAACGGATGTTCAAAAGAAAGATGTTACCAATAGTTTTATGTTATTGTTTGCTGGATTTGGAAAGATGAAAGAACAAGAGGTAGAAAGTGATATCGTTCAATTGCAAGTAAAAAAATTGCAGGATTTTATATCCGAACATTATTATAAGTGTACAAAGGAAATTTTAGCTGGACTTGGAACAATGTATGCGAGTGGAGGAGAATTTACAGAAAATATTGATAAGTATGGCGGAGAAGGAACTGCTATATTTGTTGCAAAAGCAATTTCTATTTATTGTAAATAATAGTTAGTAAAAGCTGATAGGTTGAGAATACCTGTCGGCTTTTATTTTATGTATTCTTTCGGCGATTGTAGGTAGAAAAATTACTCGTTTAATGGTATAATAAAAACTGCCACGCGAAGCGTGTGGAGATAATGACCATAAACTTTGTTTACGGTATAACAAGAAGCAGATTGAACGTACATATATTGCGAAGAAATTTGTGTTCATAAGTAAGTAACAAGGCAGATTATGAATATTTGTTTTACAATGACTGGAGGAGAAAAATGCAAGAATTTTTATATGGGACAAGTATGTTCCTGTTATATATTATTCCTATGGCTAGTGTAATGTTAATTTCTAGAAAAATATTCAAAATCCCTGATGAATTATTTCGAAAGATTTTACATTTTATTTTACTTGGTGTATACCTTGTATTTTTATTTGCCTTTGAAACTTGGTGGATTTCTGCGACATTGGCAGGAATAATGATGGTTATTATCTATCCTATTTTAATGTTGGCAGGAAAGATTCCTCATTTTTCTAGTTTTGTAAATGAACGAAAAAAAGGGGAATTTAAAAATAGTATGGTATTAGCTTTTGGAATGATAATTGCAAGTATTTGCATTTGTTGGGGATGGATAGGAGATAAATATCTTGTTTTAGCTAGTGTATATGCGTGGGGCGTAGGAGATGCGTTTGCTGCTTTGATAGGAAAGCGATTTGGTAAACATAAGATAAAGTGGAAGTTCGCAGATTCGCATAAAAGTATAGAAGGTTCTTTGGCTATGTTTTTGACATCGGCATTCGCTGTATGTGTTATATTGTTGATTAGAGGTGGCTTGGATATAGTAAGTTGTCTTGTTATTTCTTGTGTTACATCCATAGCATGTACATTGGTAGAGTTGTGTACAAAAAGTGGATTAGATACGATTACTTGTCCTACGGTAGCAATGGTTATTATGATACCTTTCATTAAACTTTTAGGAAACTGATAGTAATGAATATAACAATTTTTATAACTATTTGTGTCTAAACAAAGGGAAAGGAACGATTATTAGTATGTCAAATAAAAAGTCAGGGGCAAAGACATTATTATGGTCGGTAATTATGAGTTCACCTGGACCATTAGTAGTGGGCTTAGGATTGTTGAGTGGACGAAGTTCCACACAGATTGCAGATTTTGTGCGAAGAAGTGCAGAACTGTTAGCCATTATTATGTCATTTGTTATTTATAAAGTTACAACAAAAGATGATGTGTGTAACGAAAAAAGAAAACAAATGTTAGAACGTAGAAGTAATACGTTTGTTGGTGCAATGATGTGTATTGGTGGTATGTTTATGATACTGCTTGCACTTATCAATGATACACAGGATAAAGGAAATGTGATTCCAGGTTTGGCAATTGCGATAATGGGTGTAATAGCAAATTCTATTTTTTGGCATAAATATACGCATTTGAACAAGTTAGAGCCAAATGCAATTTTAATGGTGCAAGCAAGATTATATCGTGCGAAAACAATGGTAGATAGTTGTGTTACGATTGCATTACTATCGGTTGTAATTGCACCACAAAGTCAAATTTCTTTTTGGTTAGATTTAGTAGGTTCGCTGATTGTTGCAGTATATTTGATTTATTGCGGTGGGCGTACTATTTATGAAGCTGTCATACAAAAAATATAAATGGAGGACAAATTTATGACAAGATATGAAAGTGCAAAGGAGATGTATGCGTCTTATGGCGTAGATACAGAAGGAGCGATTGCGGCATTACAAAATGCGTGTATTTCAGTTCATTGTTGGCAGGGAG
>CALASV010000173.1 GCA_937888895.1 uncultured Clostridia bacterium
GGGGGGTTTCGCGTAAATCTCACATTTACCAACTGGCCAATCAAGACCAGCTTTAACCATTACTTCTTCTGAAGTTCTGCAATCTTCTACATTTTGAACTCCACGATAATTAAAAGGTAAACCTTTCTTTTTTAAGTATAGCATCTATTGAAATTTTATTTGTTATACCGAAATATTTAAGTTTTTCATCTGCATCTTGTTTAAATCTTACATCATAAAGATTTTTTAATGATGCAAGTTTCTTCTCATTATTATTAATGTACATAATGTATTCATTTTTATAAGTCATTAAATATAATGGAAGAACAACAGGATTAGCAGGAGTATATTTATGAGAATCTATGGTAGATTGATAAATATAACATTTATCAAAATAAATATTTGTCAAATATTTACCAGTTTTAATAAATATACGATTATCATCACCATAGCATTTCATATTAGGAGTGATAGAAGTTCTATCCCCCGTAAAGGAATCATATGCAAAAATCACATTACCTTTAAATGCTTTTTCATAATAAATTCCTTCAGTATTCCATTTAACAAATGGATTACGACGATTAACACTAAGACCAGGTTCTTGAAATATAAATTCTCCTTCTGCAAGTGTTAAAGGAAATAGAACATTGGATGCAAGAAATCTTTGGAAACATTCACAAAGATAAGAAAGATTTTGATTGTTATACTCTGGATACATCGCAAGAGCATGATGAAGAAACTGAAGAAATACAGTTGCTTTATTAATATTCTCTTGTGTTGCATCCAGAGCTTTACTATAATCAAATTCTCTTTCGTAATGTTTTAGAATTTCATTATCCATTATTTAATAGTAAGAGAAGGTTTATCTACAACAAAACCAAGAGTGCAAGTAGGTTCAATATTTAATTCAGTGGCAGTAATAATACTTCGTTTTGCATCTTTATCATTAATTTCTGTTGAAACTTCTGCATTAGGACTATTAATAATATCAAATAGAAAATCGTGAGAACCATCAAACATTTGAGATAAACTATATTTACCTGTAACTTCATATTCAATATAGTTTAAATCATTTACTGTAAAAGGAGGATAATCTTCTCCTTTTTCTGTTCTAACTAAAGCATTAATAGCAGCCACCATACCTGTAAGGTCTATATCTCGACCAGTAACAAGAATACCATTACGCTTTAATTCAAGAACATAAGATTTGAAATAAAAAGAAAGAATAGCAATCCTATCGTCATTGGGAACAAAAGTAGGAGTAAGTTTAGTAAAAAGTTTTCTTGTTGGAAGATTTAAAACTTTATTACCAGTTTTACCAGTAGTTCCCCAAACAAGAACAGCATCAAGAATTCTATCTTTAAGTTTTTCAATAATATTCTTTTTAGTAGTTTGAATATCATTTATTCTTTGCTTTTCATTTTTACAGCACTCAGCTTCAGATTTAAGCATTGTAATGGCATTACAATAACTTTCAATCTTACTTTCAAATTCTTCTTGTTTAATTTCAAGAGCCTCTCCAGTAAATTCATCTATTTCACCACCATTTTCTTCAATAGTATCAATGATTTGCTTGAGTTCATCTTGAATTTCATATAATGATTTACTCATAATCTCCTAATAAATTTAGTTCTTTAAGTTTATTATAAATTTCTGTTGCAATAATTTTTGCATTTGGATGAGGGTCTCCTGTTGTACCTTTATAACGAAGGTCAAGAATATGTTTCCATTCTTTAATTGAATAAGTATAGAAACATTTTGTAGCACAATCGAGACCAAGAATACCTCTTGCATCTTGAGGATTCATTCCATACTTTATATATCTAAAATATCTTTGTTCATCATCGAGTAAACCATCAATATAATTTTCACCTATTGTAATAGGATTATAAAGTAAACAAGAACCATCTTTTTGCGGAATACCTTTTATTGTAATAGGATATTCATCTTCCAATAAATAAAGATTATTATCAACTATAGCATATATTCCAAGAATATTATTATAATCATATTCTCTAACAAATATTCTTTCATCAGATTTTTCTTCTTTATCTTTATCATAATATGTAGTAGCATCAAGCCAATGTGGTTCACAAAAAGCAATATGTTCTCCAAATTTTTCATTTGCAAAATTACAATAACGAGTAGATTGTTCACAAATGTTATTAGGAGAAACACCTCTACAAGGTCAAGGAATAATTATCACAATTAGTGAAGAAGGGCTTGAAGATGAATCAATAAATTACGAGGATTTATTATTTATAGTAAATGGACTAAAAGGAGCAGGAGCTGAAGCTATTTCAATAAACAATCATAGAATTATAAATAG
>CALASV010000174.1 GCA_937888895.1 uncultured Clostridia bacterium
ATAGGGGTAGTCTGCACTTTTTTGGCTACTCGAAAGGCTATGTTTCATAGTAATAGAATTATCCTCATAAAATTCATCATTGGACAATCTTATTTTCCCTATTCCATACTTTTATCCTTTAGAAACAAAATGTTTCATGGGTTCATCTAAATGATAAATCTCTTTTTTTATGAACTCTGGATAGATAATTATATTCTCGATTTCTTCAATAGGTATCCAGCCAATTATAACATCACAATTATCCTTATGGGAAACAAACTCCCCTCTATCAGGAATATCCGTATGTATAACTAAATCGTATGAGAGCATCATTCTCGTTTGTATAAATTATTTTTCCATACTTATTGTCCAATTCACTGATAGCTTGCTTTGACCGTTCAAAAAACAGTTCTATAATCTGCTCATCTAACATAAATAGTACCTTTCTCCTTCCTGTGATATTTCCCCTACTTATATACTACACTTTTTTTCTCAATCACCACAGAAAATTAAAAACTTTTTCAAATTTATTATAGCATATAGTACAAAATATATCTATCATTAGACATTTATTAACACGAAAAGGAAAAGCCTAATTTTGACCTCTCCTTCCTTGTCTAATACTCCTTTGATTCTTTATCTTTGCTTTTTCATTTTTATAAACTGTACAGTAAATACCAATGCCACAGTAAATACAACAATCTTCGACCAGCTAATCACTATGGAAATCAATCTATAAATGAATGCCATTTCAAAAATGTTTTCCATTATATATTTATACAGCCCTGTATATCCCCATAACATTGCTACAGCTTGTATCAATACTAATACTGTCCATGCTACAATTAACTTTTTACGTCCTTTTTGCTCCGAAATAAATGGTTGTTTTCCAAAACGTACTACGGTAACTGCTATCATTACTGCCAAGCTTACTACTAAAATCCAAGCAAATACCAATCGCATATAATTCATATGATGGGTCCACTGGAATGTATGCCATACATTCGCTCTGCTTATACCTGTTGCATAAGACATATATATGTCAAATAACAAATACAAATCCCATGCACACCAAAGTCCTACATTCTGTTTCAACACAAAACACAAGATTCCACAAGTCAAAAATGGCAATGAAAATATAAAACCAGCCAATCCTCCACCAGCTATCAAAAAGAACATAATCACAAAAAATGACATACACAATAAAATTGTTCCAGCTATTTTTCTCGGTAGAAATCCTGTTTCTTTCGATTTTTCTTGTGAAACCTCTATCACCGATTTCGTGTTCCGATAAGGTTCTTCGCCTTTGACAAGTTCATCTAATGACACTTCAAATATTTCACTTAACTTAATTATTTTCTCAAGTTCAGGTACAGCACTATTATTTTCCCATTTAGAAATGGACTGTCTTGATATTCCTAACTTTTCTGCAAGGTCGCCCTGCGATAAATTCTTTTCTGTCCGAAGTCTGTAAATTGTTTCACCTAAGTTCATCATCCTGCTCCCTTCGTATTTTATGCCTTAATTATACTAAGAACACTTAAAAAAGTCTATCAATGCGACTTTAAACTTTAGCAACTAGCAGTTGCACCCTATCATTTATGCCTAATTTATACCAAAAAGGAACTTGATAATAAACATTATCCTCCAAATGCCGTATTTGGAACTATCTTTCCTGTCATTGTCATTATTGTTATCATAAAAGCAATCAACAATATAACAATCCACTTAATTATACTCTTCTTTTGCTTTTTTCTTAAAATTCCTCGAATAGTCATACTGATAGAAATTATCATAACAATCCAACTTCCAAACAAAAGTACTATGTATAGAAATTCTGGCACTACGAACCAATAGCTTCGTAAAAAATAAATTCCATCTCTCATGTTATTCACTCCCAATCACCTTACTAGATTTATTTTATTTCCATATTCGTTTCAAACCACTGTTCTAGTTCTGGGGTAACTTGATGATATGCCATCGCATGACTACTATAGATATAACCATACTTCGGATAGTACTGCAAATAAAAGCGAAGACCATCTTTTGTTTCTACTCGAATCACTTGCAAATCATCTGCAAACGCCTTGTGTGCTTCTTGTTGCTTTTCTTCTGGAATACCGCCAAAAACAATGTTTTGAAATGTATCATTATCCAAACTAATAAACTTTATTATGTCTGTAGTAATTGTATAAAACGCTTCTATTCTACCTACATCTGTAACCTCTGCCCCTATCACTTTCCCTTTGTTCCAATCGGTATGTGCAATAGATGCAATATCTGAAGCCTCTGATATATCAAAAAAACGATATACTTCGGCAAGGTCACAATAAGCATTTACGTCATCCGGAAAATATGTTCTACAAAACAAAACTGCCATATACTTTTCTCCATCACGCAAAATATATACTACTCTCGTTGGAGCAGATGCGTATTGGAATAATTCTTTATCCGTTTGCTTTGCAGATTCTTCATAATCCACTATGCCACCTTTTTCAATATAGGCTACATGTTCGCCTACCATTTCTGCTGTAATTTCAGAGGGCAATCCAACACGTTCTAATCCTTCTTTTCCATCACAACACTCATATAATGCCCCTTGAAAATATAAAAGAGCTGGAACTACTGGAACATCATCTTGAGAGCTATATCCTCCTTTTGCGTTAAATATAGTATTTACTATTGGAATAAGTACACCCACTACCAAACATAAACAAGCTGCAACAGCTCCCCATTTCACCCATCTAAAAGTTACTTTTTTCTTTTGCATTTCACTTCGTTCCAATATATCATCGTCAATTTTATTAAAACTAAGGTATAAATCTTTTCTAGTCATCAAAATATCCCTCCTGTTCCAAATGTGCTTTTAGTTTTTTGCGAGTTCTACTCAAAATTACCATTACATGATTGTCCGTCATTTTATATCGCTTCGCTATCACGGATACAGGCTCTGTGAAAAAATAACGCCGTACAAATATATTTCCATCTCGTTCCGGTAATGCCCGAACAAAAAAACGTATACACTGTTCTAATTCTTTCGCAATATACTCATTTTCTATATCAGATTCCTCTGTAATACATTCTGCTAATTCCTCTAAAATAATATCTATCTCCCCTCCACCACGCTTTTTGGCATGTTTGGCATTAAAACAATTAAAGGAGAGATTTCGAGTAATTTTTGCAAGAAACATACGAAACCTATTTGGTCTTTGAGGAGGTATGGCATTCCAAGTATGAAACCAAGTATCATTCACACACTCCTCTGAATCCAGATGGTCATTCAGAATGTTATATGCGATTTTATAGCAGACTTTTCCGTATTTTGTATCCAGCTCCTTGATTGCAAATTCAGAGCGGGCAAAGAACAATTCGATAATTTGGGCATCTTCCA
>CALASV010000175.1 GCA_937888895.1 uncultured Clostridia bacterium
ACGAGATGCGAAGTTGCCACCCATTTGGGCAGCATTTTCAGTGTTTTCACCAGTAGTCATAAAGTTGTTGAATGTGAATAGTTAAACATTAATTTTAATAGCTTTACTAATAGCTCAAACTTTAAAGATGATGCGCGCTTTTGAGTATTAGTATTACTATCTTTATTAGTATTAATACCAATAATATTATCAAAGATTCTACAATAGCAAATATAGCATATTTAAATAGAATAACAAAATAAAATTTTTAGTCGTGATACCTATTATTTATTACTGCTACTAAATTTGAAAATTTTAATTTATATTAATATAATTAATATAATTGATAGTATTATGTTCTATAACTATATCCGCAGGTAAACTAAAATTTTGTAAATAATTCCATAAGTATTTACTTTTTGATTTACATTTATAAGAATTGTGTTTATAAAGTAAATGTAATATAAAATATTTCTTACGAGGTATCACATCATATATTCTAACATATTTATAATAAAAATTAGATATATTTGTTAATTTACCATCCCATATAGTAAAATGAATACCTGTTTGTTTTTCTAACTTATTAAGAAGATTTCGAGAATTACAATGTTTGCACCAACCAACATAACTTGCCATAGATGCAATAAAATGTTCTTTATCAATCAATCCTTTACAATAATTATTACAAAGTTCTTTCATTTTTAATTTAATACTTTTTCTCAAGAGAATATGAGTTCTATAAATTTTATAACCAACAAAATCAATACCTCTTTTGTCAACAGGAAAAACTTGATAATTATATTTTATTTCTAATTCAAGATTATAATTAAGATAATTTTTAATATAATTATACCATTTCCAAAGTTGTTTTTTATTGGAAGATAATATAACTATATCATCAGCATAACGAAAATAATATTTTATTCTAAGAAGTTCTTTACAATAATGGTCAAAATAAGAAAGATATAAATTTGCAAAATATTGACTTGTATAATTTCCAATAGGAATACCATCACAAGAATCAATAATTTTATCTAACCAAGATAATACCAATTTGTCTTTTATTTTCTTTTGTATTATTATTTTAAGTATTGAATTTCTAACACTATCATAAAACTTTTTAATATCAAATTTAAGACAATAAATAGTATCTTCTGGATTATTTTTTAGAGCATTATAAACATCATTTTTACAAAGATGTAATCCTCTTCCACGAATACATGAATATGTATTTTTAATAAAAACCTTGTCCCATATAGGGACAAGGTGTATCATAATAGCCCATTGTATAATTCTATCAGGAGCATAAGGAAGTTTTTTAAGTATTCTTTTCTTAGGCTCATAAATAGTGCTTATTTTATAATTAGAAACTTTAAAATTATCATTTTTTAATGACTCAGCAATAGCAATATCTTCTTCTTTACGATGTTTATCGTGTTTAATAACACCATATTTATTTTCTTTTCCTAAACGAGCAAATTGGTCTGCAATAGCTACATTATGGATATCATAAATCTTAGAAGCAATATTACCAATTCTTTTTGGCATAATTTAATATGTTCTATTATATGAGTTTTCAGATTAATCTTACTAACACAATTATATAGAGTTATATTCAACGAAATTTTTTGGCAAGAGCCACGGTTTAAATTGCATCAATATTTTATTTATTATTTTTTTTTGAACATATTAAAAACGAGAAGCCATAGTTGTTGTTAGCATTAGAGGCATTGTTATTAGCATTGAAATTAGCTAAACTGGTGTTAGCGTCATTGTTAGCATTGCCACCTAATCTCAACTAAGAGCTTGAGCAATATTGATTTAAACAATAAAAACCTTATTTATAAATTTATCTATTAATCAGCAATAAATCTCATAAACGAGAAGCCACAGCCGTAGTAAGCATCAGAGGCATAGAGACCAGCAACGAAATCAGCCAAACCGGCGTAAGCGCCATCGTAAGCAAGGCCACCCATATCAATTATACCTGTTGTTTCCTCTTCATCACTAAAGTCATCAGCACCATATTGACTATCATAGAAATAATTATTTCCATCTGCACCAGCAGTTTCACAAGGTATTAAAAGAGCTTTATCATCAATAACTGCTTTGGAAAAATATCCTTCATCATAACCATAAGAATTAGAATATGGTTCAATTTTTCCTACAAGTTCCATTTTCTCCTTAACTTCAGAAGGAGTATCAACATAATTATCAGGATTGTTGGTTAAATAATAATGTATATATTCTTTTTTAATTTCATTATCTTCTCCATCAACACCAACAACTTCTTTAACAGCAAAACATCCGCAACCATCCATAAATAATCTAATATCACCAAAAGGAAATTCAAAACCACGATAACGATTTTGATGATATGTATGACCATTTTCTTGAGTAACAATTTCACCAGAACCATTACCAATAGAATTAGTAACACCTATATTACGAACAGTAGGACGACTTTTAGATGTATTATCACTATTAAAATAATAATCACTATTTGTCCAACTTGTTATATTTTCATCAGTAGAAGACATACCTATTCCAAGTCCACCTTGATGAAAACCATTAGCGTCTAATTCATTAATTACTTCTTTTTGAGAATTAAGAGTTGCATATTCTATAACAAATGCCCAATAAAGAACATATTGATAAGAATAATAATTCATCATATAACGGCCGTCTTGAGTAAAATTCCTCATATCAATTCGAGAAATACTTGTAATAGGAACTTTACCGTTATTGTTTGCTTTTATAGAAATAACATCATTTTCATATCCTTGAGCACCACCAAGTAAACTTGTATTATTTGGTGTTGCAAGATTAGCAACAGGATACCAACCATTATCTATTTTAACAAGACGACCTTTACGAAAATCTATAGCCTGTTCTTTAACCTCGAAATAATTAGAATTAAGTTTCACAGGAGAAAACATAACTTTAAATAAATCGGGATTACAATTACTATTTCTATGTAAAACTTTAGAACTGCAATAGAATTTATCAACATGAATTTCTATTGTATTAGTAGGAGTTTCCATAGCAGCTTTTATTTCAGCTGCTGTTTTTCCATCATAAGGTAAATTCCAATCTTCAGGATTAAGTTTACAAACAACTTGCTTATTAACAATATCATAAACTTGACCAGCATGAGTATGACAAGGAAGAGTTTTATGATATTCCATATTACCTATACGAGTAACAACACCGTCTTCATCAGTTTTCTTGCCATCACGAAAATCAATCAAAACACCATAAGCATATTGTTTTTCACCATCATCAACTATAGTAGGGTCATTATTAGGGTCGTAAACAAAATCTTTTATATCGTTTGGATAATTACCTGCTTTAGAAGATTTTTCATTATTACATTTTTTAACCATTCTCTTTTTAGCCTCAAGAGAAATGGATTCAACTTGGTCTAAAAGACCAAAACGACTTTTACCCATATTTAATTTGTATTTTCTTTATAATCTATTTTAATCCAATTACATAATGGTTTAATAATCCAATCCCAAGCAACAGGAGCAAGTATTGAACTATTAAGAAGAACTTCTTTATTACAATCTGTTATTCCCCCGTAGAGGAGGAATAACAGAATAGAAGTTACAATAGTTATACCAATTTTAATTCCTTTTGAAACTTTCTTTTTAGTTATATAACCTATAAGAGTTATAATCAAATAGGCAACAACATTAATCGAAATAACAAAAGCAAAATCAAAATTAGTAGCAACATATTGAAATAGTTGTTCAGTATACATAATTTATATTAATTTTTATGAACCAGGTTCAACAATATTTTGTTCATCAGAATCAC
>CALASV010000176.1 GCA_937888895.1 uncultured Clostridia bacterium
GGATATTTCATAACAGTTTCCTTGCAGGAGATTTGTAATAGTATATGAATTTTATAAGAAAACTATGATAGTAAGAAAATAGGATTGCAAAATATTCTTCCAACCTTTATAATTTTCTTATAAAACAAAATATTATGTTTTGTTTAATTTTTGTTCAGTACAAAGAGAAAAACTATGAATAAATTTACATTTTAGAATGGAGGCCGATTATGAAATTATTACCACAACCTCAAAAATTAACAATGCAAGAAGGTGTTTTTTGCACCAATTATACGACAACGATTGTAATTGACATGACTTGTGGCAAGAATGCATTTGTTTATGCACAGCAGATAAAAGAATGTATACAGAAATGGTGTGGATTAGAAGTTGCTATTGTAAGAGGAAAAGCACAACAGGGCGATATTGTATTAAAGCAGGGCGAAACTTTAACAAATGGGAAACCAAGTTATCATTTAACTGTTTGCGAAGATGGAATTTGTGTGATTGCTCATAATGAGGAGTTATTAGTAAATGGTGTACAGACATTATGCCAGATTTATGCACAAGAGGGTTGTGTTGTTCCTTGTTTAGAAGTAGAGGATTATCCTGATTTACAAAATAGAGGATTTTATCATGATGTAACGAGAGGTCGTATTCCTACGTTAGAAGAATTGAAAAAGTTAGTTGATACAATGTGTTATTACAAAATGAATCAATTGCAGTTATATGTAGAGCATACATATTTATTCCGTAATATTTCTGAATTATGGAGAGATGAAACTCCTTTGACTGCTGAAGAAATTTTGAAGTTAGATGCTTATTGTCAGGAAAGACATATTGATTTAGTTCCTTCGTTAGCATCCTTTGGTCATTTGTATAAACTGTTGTCTACACAGACGTATGAAGAACTTTGTGAGCGTGAAAATTCGTTTAATGAGCCTTTTTCTTTCTGGGCAAGAATGGCACATCATACTGTAAATGTTTCTAATCCAAATGCAATGGAATTGATTAAGTCTATGATAGAGGAATATATGAGCTTATTCCAAAGCAATTATTTTAATATTTGTGCAGATGAAACCTTTGATTTATGTAAAGGAAAGAGCAAACATTTAGTAGAAAATGGTGATGTAAAATCTGTTTATACAAAGTATGTACGAGAATTGAGTGAATTTTTATTAGAAAAAGGAAAAACTCCAATGTATTGGGGCGATATTCTTTGGGATTCTCCACATCAAATTCAAAATCTTCCAAAGGAAAATATTTGCTTGAATTGGGGATATCTTTGGAATCAGAGAGAAGATGAAACTCGTACCATTAGTGAAGCAGGTGCAACACAGTATACTTGTCCGGGTGTAGGTGGTTGGAATCAGTGGATTAACTTGTTTAAAAATTGCTATGAAAATATTAAGAGAATGTGTAGTTATGCGTATAAGTACAATGCAATTGGTGTATTAAATACGGATTGGGGTGATTTTGGACATATCAATCAGCCAGTATTTTCTATTCCGGGCGTAATTTATGGAGCAGCATTTTCTTGGAATAAAAATATTATATCATTTGAAGAAATCAATGAAGCAATTTCTGTGTTAGAATATGCAGACGCAACAGGACAAATTATGTCTGCCTTAACTTTATCTTCCGATATTGAAGCATTTAATTGGTATGATGCCGTAAAATTCTATGAGGCATCTTATCTTCCAGAATTGATGGAAACAACAGACCGTAAGAGTATTTTATGTGCAGATTTAGACCGTGTAGAAGAAGTAGTGGCTACTTTGACAAATGCTCGTGTAACAATTCAAAAGAGTTTTAAAACGGTAGATAGTAGTAAGAGAGAAATTTTGCAGAAGTATTTATTAGCCATTGATGCAAAAATGATTTGGGCAAGAGTAAAGCCATTAGCATTAAAGGCAGTATATGGTGAAGGAACTGTAACAGAAAGTGGTGCAAAA
Organism: uncultured Clostridia bacterium; assembly: GCA_937888895.1. Classification (GTDB taxonomy): domain Bacteria; phylum Bacillota; class Clostridia; order Lachnospirales; family Lachnospiraceae; genus SIG299. Next base: position 1,935 of record CALASV010000176.1, read on the forward strand.
GTGGCGAAAGAATTAGAACAGTGGTTTTACTATTATAAACAGGAATGGCGTAAAGTTAGTAAAGAAGGCGATTTAGGAAAGATTTCTGCTGTTGTATTCTGGTATGCCGATTTAATTAGAAAGTTAGGTTAGCAGGTTAGAAAATAATGGAATTATCCGATTAAAAAGAAAAGAATGCAAAAAAGTGGGATAGTCTAGATTTGAACAAACCAATGAAAAGAATAAAACAGTTGGTTAGGAATAAGATGGAAACATAGGAAAAATTGTCAGGAGGAACTTGTGGCTAGAGAACTAGATGATATAACCAATAGAAAGAAGTACAAAGAGGAAAAATTCAATGGAAAACGCAGTATGAAAGATGAATATACAGGAGAGCGTATTTTTTATGGAAATTCGAAAGATGCAAAGTATAAACATAGTAGTACTGCTGATAGTGACCATGTTACTTCGATTGATGTAGTAAAGAAACGGTATGCTGATTTAAAACCAGAACAGCAAAAGAAGCTTGCGAATAATGAAAAGTATAATTATGCAATTACAGATGCAAGTTTAAATCGTAGTAAGGGTGGTTTAGAAAACCACGAATATTTAGCAAGAAAATTAAGTCGTGCTAAAACGGCTTATAAAAGTGGGGAAAAAGATAAAGCAAGACAAGAAATCAAGGAATTTACAAAGCAAGCACCAAAGATGTTAAGTAAAGAAGTAAAAAGCCGAACTGGTATGGCGATTGAAGGAAATAAGTACCGAGTACAAAATGTTTCAGAAAAATTGACGGTTTGGAAACGTCGTACAACATAATCGTTTTGTGAGATAGGGATGTCCGATTTGGATATCCCTATTATTAGTTTAACAGAATCTACGATAGTAGATATTCGGTTATGAGTAAATATAAATTACGAATCTCCGATGGACTAAAAATTTTTAGTTATCAGTATAGTGGGCTTTACAAACATATATTTCAATATACTATAGAACCTTTATTTTTTTGTTAAAATTCCTATACAAAACCACAATTTTGTATTATAATTGGCTGGTCTATCCTAAAATGGATAATAGAATTAAATAACTACTACTGTAATTATTTAGTTCTAAGCAAGTAGGAAATCAACTTGTAAATATCCATTTCATTTAGCAATAGAAAAAACAGAGTGAATTAGGAAATTTTTAATGAAAGGAGGCAATTGATGAAACCAAAGGCAGTATTTTTTGACATGGACGGTTTAGTACTAG
>CALASV010000177.1 GCA_937888895.1 uncultured Clostridia bacterium
CAATGTTAATTATTGAAAGGAAGGTAAAATAAGATGAGTTTAAGTTTAAGATTGTTATTATTTATATTTTCATTTATTTCTTTTGTGATAATCTTTAGGTTATTAAAAAAAGAAAAGATTAAATTATGAATGAAATTTATTATTTGGTATTATTTATATAAAAAGAATAAATTTTACTAATATATATATATTTTTAATTCCAATATATTGTTTTATTATAATATTAGGTTTAGGATTTTCATTAATTTATTTTTTGATTAGTTTACTTTGTCTATCACTTACATTTAAATTATATTTACAAACCAAAACAAAACTCCCCAAAAATGAAAAAAAAAATATATTTCTTACTATTATGATAGTAGGTGTAATATACATTGCAATAGATTTATTAAAAATTGGAGTTGTCAATGACTTATTTACCTTTCCAATTTTTACACAAAAAGTAATTTATGCTATACATTGTATCACCTCTGTTCTTTTATCCTATCGATGGTTTGCTTTTGCACAATGTATGCAAGATTCTATGTTACATCAAAACCGAATCTTAAAACTGTTTTGTATGTTACCAATGCTCTTTTTAGCAATAACATCTTTTCTTTCTATTTGGACAGAATTATTCTTTTTAGTTGACACAAATGGTAAAATTATCAATGGAAATTTAAGTACATTACAATTTATTCTAACAGATGGATATATTTTTTTTACAATAGCACAAATACTTTTAAAAATGTTACTTACTCATGATTCTGAAAAGAAAAATAATTATATGATTATTATCTCCTATTTTTCTTTTCCAATTATATTTGGTATTTCACAAACTCTGCATCCAAATATACCATATTTGTGTATAGGTATTACATTAGCTTCCTTACAACATTTTTTATTTAGTGTCAGTGTTGAAAAAGAAAGAGAAATTAGTAACTCAAAAATTCACAGTTTAACTTACTTATTTATTAGCTCTTATTATTTAGAACTAAAAACAAAAACATGGCAATATTTAAGTGGTCAAAAAGAAAAGGCTGCTCCCTATTTAAATAAACAAGCACCAAAAGATTATGAACAAGCCATCCTTTTATATGCAACTAAGCATGTACATAAAGATGATAGAGAAACTTATCTCACTATGTGTAGTCCAAGTTATATAACAGAACATCTAAATAAAGAAAATCAAAGTTATACTTTTACTTACCGACAAATATCAGAAGGTCGAGAAAAATGGTATCGTATGTATGCCATTGCAACTTCTTATACCCCAGATAACAAACCTGCTCATGTCATTATGGCAGTAATAGATGTAGATACACAAATTAATACAGATATTCAAAGACAAAAAGTATTAGAAGAAGCACTTTTACAAGCAGAAAATGCAAACAAAGCTAAAAGTGTATTTCTTTCCAATATGTCTCATGATATTCGTACTCCAATGAATGCTATTATCGGATTTACAAATTTAGCAAAAACTCGTATCAAAGACACTTCCTTAGTAGAAGAATATTTGGAAAAAATTCAGTCTGCTAGTCAACATTTATTAAATCTTATTAATGATATTTTGGATATGAGCCGTATTGAAAGTGGAAAAGTTCAGATTGAAGAAGATGAAATGTCTTTAGCAGATGTAATGAATGATATGAATAATCTTATTTTACCAATGGCAACAGAAAAAGGAATTAAATTTACAATTAGTCCAAACTTTACTAACAATTATGTTTATTGTGATAAGTTACGATTAAATCAAGTACTTATTAATCTTTTAGGAAATGCTATAAAATTTACACCAAAAGGTGGTCAAGTTTCTTTAAGCATCGAACAAACAAATAATGTTATGGATAATGGTTATGGAAAATATACATTCCGAGTAAAAGATACTGGTGTTGGTATTGGAGAAAAATTTCTTGATAAACTTTTTCAACCTTTTGAACGAGAAGAAGTTATGGATACTTCTGGTGTTCAAGGGACGGGACTTGGACTTTCTATTGCCAAAAGTATTGTAGAACTAATGAATGGAACAATTTCTGTAAAAAGTGAGCTAGGAAAAGGAACTGAATTTATTGTAAAAGTAGTATTTAAAATAAAAGAAAAGAAAACTATCACTATAGTAAAAGAAGATTTTGAAAAACAAATAGAAAAAAATGAGCAACAAACTTTTATTGGGAAAAAACTTTTATTAGTAGATGATAATGAAATCAATCGAGAAATTGCTATTGAAATTTTAACTAGCTCTGGATTTATAGTTACAGAAGCTATAAATGGTAAAGAAGCTGTAGAAATTATTCAAAATGCTAATGACAATGAATTTGTAGCAGTACTTATGGATATTCAAATGCCTATTATGAATGGTTATGAAGCAACAAAAATAATTCGTAATTTATCAAATTGTCCTTCCAGTAATATTCCAATTATCGCTATGACTGCAAATGCATTTGATGAAGATAAGAAAAAAGCATTTGAAAGTGGTATGAATGGTCATATTGCAAAACCAATTGATGTACCTGTTTTATTTGAAACATTAAAACAAATTATAAAATAAAAAATATCTCTAATCAAAAAAAGCCCTCTACTTTCAAGTGCATAAAACACTAATTGATTGATAGAGGGATTTTTTATGTCAGATGTCAATCAGATATTCATTTTTCTTAATAATCCTTCTTCTGTTGTTGAAAAGAAAATTCCAACTTCTTCTATTTTCTGTTGACACATTGCAATATTTCTTGGATTCGTTTGAAATACGTTCTCATTTTTACATAATCTACTTGTATCAAAACCTAATTTTTGAAATACGTTATAAACAGTATCAAATGTATTTTTATCATTTGGTGAACCAAAGTTATATATACCACCTATTATTTCAAATGTTTTTTCTAAATTTTGTATTACTTCATTTACATCCGTAATTCCTCTTGTATCATAAATAGGAAAACTTAACTGTTCTGTATCTTTCATTTGTAACAACAAGTTTCTAAAAAAATCACTATGTTCCTTTTCGTTTACTGTTTTAACATCATACATCCAAGATAAACGAAGTAATACACAATCTGGATTCACTTTCTGGCATTCTTGCTCTGCCTTTAATTTCCCTATTCCATATAAATTTACAGGCTGTAATTGCTCCTTTTCTTTGTGAGGTCCTTCTACTAAACTTCCAAAATATACTTGGTCTGAACTACAAAGAATACACTTTGCATGAATTTGTCTTGATGCTTTTGCAATATGGATACTACCATTTACATTGGTATTCCAAGCTTTCTCAGGCTCTTTCTCACATAATCCTACATCAGAAATAGCTGCACAATGAATTACTACATCTGGTCTATATTGATTCAAAACACGATTTACACTTATTTCATCTGTAATATCCATTTCTTTATGCGTTGGTGCGTATACTTCATATTTGTCCTTATAAAAATTTACAATTCTACTTCCTAAAAAACCAGAAGCCCCTGTTACTAATAACTTTTTCATACAACCCTTTCTTTTAATATTCCTTTGTTATAGAATCCACATTATATGTCATACGAAATTTTTCTAAATCTGCTGGCTCTTTGATGCACATAATTTCTGTAAAATGTCCTGTTTCTTTTTCTTTAAATCCAACTACTTTTTCTCCATTACAAATGGAACATCTCATCACTGCCTCATGTTTCTTTTTATCAAACTCAAATGTTGGTTTGATAACTTTTTTCTTACGAAACAACATACTTTATACTCCCTCTAGTACTTTTTCTCCATTAGTCAATAAAATGTGTCCATACTCTTTGTTCTGTTTCAGGAAGTCCAAATTGTTTTTTTCCAAGTGCAATACTCTTCATCAAAAATGTCATATTTCTAGCAAGCACACGCATTGTCTGTTTTCCTTCCTCATCCATTTCAGCCTGTCCCTGCTCCCTTCCGTGAATACTATTCCAATACTGACTCGAAGCAATTGGCATATTTGCAATTGTAAAATATTTATTTAATTCATCAAAGGTAGCAGAACAACCACCTCGTCTAGCACATACCACACTAGCACCAACTTTCATTGCTTTACTAAAATGAGTACTATAAAATAATCTATCCAAACAAGCAATTAACGTAGCATTTGCAGAAGCATAATATACTGGACTTGCAATCACTAAACCATCTGCTTCCTCAAACTTTGGAGCAAGTTCATTTACTACATCATCAAATACACACTTTCCTGCTTTCCCACAATGCCCACAAGCAATACAACCTCTTACATCTTTATTTCCTATTTGTACGGTTTCTACTTCTACACCATTTTCTTTAAAAATATGCTCCATTTCACGAATTGCAATCGCTGTGTTTCCATTTACTCTTGGACTTCCGTTAATAATTAAGACTTTCATAGCTTATCTTCCTTTCTTCATTCCCTTAAAAATTTTATTGAATTATAACACACTTTAAAAAAAATAAATAGCACTTTTTTATTGATATTATAACTGTAAAATTGTATACTATAAATAAGCAAATCATTTATAGTTGCCTAATTAAATTTAGAAAGGAAACTAAAAAACAAATAATGGAAATTGAAATTATAAAAGAATTTTGTAATCAATCAAAAATAAAATGGTCTTCTCATTGTTTGGAACGAATGCAAGAACGAGATATAAGTCGAGCAGATGTAAAAAACTGTTTAGAACATGGCGAAATAATAGAAGATTATCCTGAAGACTTTCCTTATCCAAGTTGTTTAGTTTTTGGATATTCTATCAATAATAAAGTGATTCATGTTGTTGTTGGAAATGATAATGAATATCTATACATCATAACAGCGTATTTTCCAAACATATTAAAATTTGAAGCCGATTTGAAAACTAGAAAGGGGCAATAATATGTGTATATATTGTAAATGTGATACCATAAAACAAAGTCTTACTACTCATGTTGTCAATTATAAAAATTGTGTCATTGTAATTAAAAATGTACCTTGTGAAGAATGTGTACAATGTGGTGAAAAATTTTATACAGACGCCGTAGCAGAACGCTTAGAAATGGTTGTTAATTTGGCTAAAAAGTTAATGCAAGAAGTTTCTGTAATTGATTATTCCAAAGTTGCTTAATTTTTTTACCAAATCAAAAAAATCCCCATTCTAGTCTATAATAAAACACTAGAAGTGGGGATTTTTTACGTCAAGCATATCTTATTCTTCCATTGATAATACAAACAATGCATTTAAACCTTCATATTCTTCATTTCTACTAATTTCACCTGTTGCTTCATCATATTGATATGCTCTTGCATTATAAAATACACTATTTGTAACACAAATATATATTTCATCAGTTGCTAAATTCTCCACATTATTACATTCTAGTAGTCGATATAAAATACCATCTTCTTCCATTTCTCCATAAGCACCTGACATTGTAACAATGTTATACATAACAGGATTGTACCCTTTTATCAAAGGAGATGCAAAAAATTCCACTTCTCCATAAGCATCTTCTGATGGACTTGGCAGTGGTGTTCCATCTGCATTTTCAATCGCAACAACGGCATAAGTTCTGTCTGTCATAATTGTTCCATCATTATACATCGGATGTTCTGTTAATAATTCTCCCGAAACCATACTTAGTAAAGTAATTTGGTATCCACCATACGTTTGTGTTTCATTAATAATTTTTGCTTCTTCACTTAAAAATATTTCTGCTAACGTATTATCTTGCATCTTTTTTGCCACATCTGCTGATGATAAATATTTCCATGCACCATACACTGTAATAGAACCAAAGCACAATATAAATGCAAGAATAATTGTTGCTACAGATAATCTTCTTTTTTTTCCTATCATTTCTTTCTGCTCCTTTACTTGATTTAATATTTTTTGATTTAACAAAAAACTTGGTTCATCTATTGGAGTAAGGGCATTTTTTAATAATTCATCCAATTGTTTTTTCATCCAATATAGCCTCCAATTCCTTTTTCAATATCTTCCTTGCTTGATGTAATCTACTCAAAACAGTTCCTGTAGGTAACTTTGCTACTTTAGCAATTTCCCTTGTAGATAAACCTTCCATATAAAAAAGAAGCACTACTATTTTCAATTTTTCAGATAAATGATTCACAGCCTTTCTTACGATTTCGTCTGTTTCTTTTTTTATCACTTGTTCTTCTAAACATAGTTCTGCTTTTCTATCTAATTCTACTTCTTTTATTTCTACCATCGGCTGTATATCAGCAATTTTCTTTCTCCACGCAAATTTTCTCTTTTTATTTTTCCAAATTCGCAACGCAATCGAAAGCAAATAGCTTTTTGGATTCTCTTTATACTCTATCTTTTCTTGTAACTCTACTGCCACAAGAAAAGTATCTTGATATAAATCATCTGCATCTTGCCCATTACAAGTAAGATATTTACAAAAAGAATAAATATCTTTTCCATATTGATTAATACATAACTCAAGTTCTTGTTTTGTCATCGGTTTCTCCATTTTTAAGACGTCTTAAAAAAGTGCAATTAGTTTGCCCTTCACCTATACATTGTCATAACTAAAAAAATTATTTGATAAATTTAAAAATAAAAAATGCTTTTATCAAATAGATTTTCTTTCCTACCTGATAAAAGCATCCTCATAGAATGTTTCCTCTTTCAAACTTTCTTGTATCTCAATATTATTTATCCATTCTAATGTTTTATACTTCCACAAAAAATCATTTAATTTTTCTTGTGCTTCTTTTACAGAAAAGCAAAAAATATGTTCTAACTTTTGAAACTTCTTATCTTCTGTATCAAAATAAACATTAATATGTAGCAATGATGTCCCACTAATTATATCAATATCACGAATATACTCTTGCAATTCCAAAAAAATTGTGTAATAAGATAATTCTAAACTACATACTAAAATATCTCTATCCCAATAAAACTCTGTTAATTCATATTGTTCTGATGGTAGTTTAAATGTATAATTTTCAAAAAAAGAATTTAAAACAATCTTCCAACCTTCTGGTATCTTTATTGGAATATAACAAAATGATAATTTATAAGAATACTTTCTTCCCTGATATGCTTTCATACTTTTGATATTTCTATTTTTTCTTTCAGCATCCCATATTGGATATATCCATTCAATTTGATGAACATCCCAATTATTAGGATGTTCATATTTATTAGCAAAATACTTTACTTTTTCAAAAATATCTTTTATATTAGTACATAATATATCTTCTAAAACATATAATTCATTATCATATAGTTGTATCTGAACTAAAATTTTATATACAATAGTATCACATTCTTTTTGTGTTTGCACAATAATAGACAAAATATAGTCTTGAAAGGAAAATTTTTTTCGTTCTGTATGCTGATATTTTAATTCCACTAATCTAAGTTTATCCAATAAATTTATATCA
>CALASV010000178.1 GCA_937888895.1 uncultured Clostridia bacterium
AATATTTGTGAATCAGGAGTCCATATCATTTTCACTGCTGCCATTTATGGTGGTACAATGAATTTGTTTTCTGTAACATTGAAGAAATTTGGTATTGATGTAACTTTTGTAGACCCAAAAATTTCAAAAGAAGAGTTACAAAAAGAAATTAAGGAAAATACAAAGTTAATTTTTTCAGAAACACTTTCGAATCCATCTTTAGTAGTATGTGATATTGAAAAGTTTGCACAAGTTGCACATGAGAATGATATTCCACTCATTATTGATAATACATTTGCAACTCCAATGCTTTGCCGTCCAATTGAATTTGGTGCAGATATTGTAGTACATTCTACTTCTAAATATTTAGATGGTCATGCAACTGCATTGGGTGGAATTATTGTAGATAGTGGAAAATTCAATTGGGATAACGGAAAATTCCCTGGACTTTCTACACCAGATGAATCTTATCATGGAATGGTTTATACAAGAGATTGTAAAGAAACAGCTTATATTACAAAGGCAAGAGTACAGTTAATGAGAGATTTAGGCTCTACACCAGCACCTCAGAATGCATTTTATTTGAATTTAGGATTAGAAACATTACATCTTAGAATGGAACGACATAGTGCAAATGCATTAGCAGTGGCAAAGTGGTTAGAACAAAATGAAAATGTATCTTGGGTAAACTATCCTGGATTAGAAAGTAATCAGTACTATAATTTAGCAAAAAAATATATGCCAAAAGGTACGAGTGGAGTTATTTCATTTGGTGTAAAAGGTGGCAGAGAATCTGCGATGAAGTTTATGGATAGTTTAAAATTAGCTGCCATTGTGGTACATGTAGCAGATGCTAGAACAAGCGTTCTTCATCCAGCAAGTACAACACATCGTCAGTTAACAGATGAACAATTAGTTGCTGCAGGAGTTGGAGCAGATTTAGTGAGAATGTCTATTGGTATTGAAGATATAGAAGATATTATGGAAGATTTAAAGCAGGCGTTTGAAGCTTGTTAAAGAGAGGGCTGTAGAGAGTATATGGCGACAAAACATACAAATACAACAAGTGCAAGAAAAATAGAAGAAACAAAGAAAAATGTATCAAAAAGTAACAGTGTAGGAACAAAAAGTTCTGGAACGAAAGGTACACAAATCGAGGTTCGAAGTAGAAGTTCTAGTCCAAAATATGAAGTAGAGGAAGAATATGAAGAAGAATTAGTGCCAGAATTAAGTAATGAATTGATTCTTTTAGTGACATTAGTAGTTTCTGTACTTTTGTTTTTAAGTAATTTTCGCTTGAGTGGGACAGTGGGAGAACTCGTGAATCAAGTCACTTTTGGATTGTTTGGAGTTTTGGCATATATTATACCATTTGTTCTCTTTTTTGGAGTAGCATTTTATCTTGCTAATCGATTTTCAAATCGGCGTTATGTTATAAAATTAGTAGCTTCTATTGGAATATTTGTTATAATTGCAGCAATGCTTCAGTTGATATTTGGTGCATCGAAGGAATTAACATTGTTGGATTATTATAAAATGTCCTCTACAGAAAAGTCAGGTGGAGGTTTATTAGGTGGATTGTTCTGTTGGATTTTAATTCCTCTTTTTGGTCAAGTTGGAAGTTATGTTATTTTAGTTGGAATTGCAATCTTTCTTGTTATGATTTTGACTGGTAAAGCTTTTTTTGCTTTCTTAGCAGAAATGAGTGGTAAGGAAGTGGAAAAGCAAAAAGAAAATTATAGAAATTATATGGAAGAACGACATATCATTCAAGAGGAAAAACGAAAAGAACGAGAAAGAGAAGAACAACGAGAAAAATTAAGAAGTAAAGCGAAAAGTTTTTTATTAGAACAAGAGCAAGAAGAAAAAAAAGAAATGACAAGAAATTTTTTTGGTGGATTTTCTCCTACGGTACCAGTTGGATTATCTTCGTCTGAAATGGATGTAGAAGTAGAAAAAGAAGAAAAACAAGAAATAACATTAGAACAACAGCCTCCTGTTGTTGATTCAAAGCCAAAATTAGTTTCAAAGCCAAAAATAGAAAGAAAAGAATTAGATACTAAGCCAGTAGAAGTGATTAGACCAGTAACTGGAAATGTAAATCTTTCTGTTGTAAATACATTACAACGAAAGCAAGAAGAGAAGGTACAAGAAGAAATTGAGCCTATTTTATCAGAAGAAAATGTGTTAGAACTAGAAGAAGAGGATTTTACACTAGAAAATAGTTCGATTATTTCTATTAAGGAAATAGAGGCAGAAGAACCTTTTGAGCCGAGTTTTTCTGAACAGTCATTGAAAGATAAAAGACAACCAGAAAGTCCTGTAGCAAAAGCAGCATTTGAACATATACCTTATGGGGTTTCTGCTTATCAAACAAAGGAAGTAGTAAAAGAAATTCCAAAAGAAACAAAAGAGAGAATATCTTTTGTAGAAGATTCAGAAAAAGAGAGAGTTTCAAAAATAAGAAAAGAAAGTATGTCCTTTGTAGAAAAACCTAGTAAAGAAGAATTTTTAGAGGCAGTTGCAGAAGTGACAGCAAAAGCTGATGTAGCACAAGAAGAAGTAGTAGAAGAATATCAATTTCCGCCAATAGATTTATTATCCAAGCCTGTTATAAAAAATATTGACAATAGTGAAGAAGAATTATTACAAACTGCAGATAAGTTAAAGACAACATTAGAAAGTTTTGGCGTAAGAGTAACAATTAGTAATGTAAGTAGAGGACCATCTGTGACACGATATGAAATTCAACCAGAGCAAGGGGTAAAGGTAAGCAAAATTACGGGATTAGCAGATGATATCAAGCTTAATTTGGCAGCAGCAGATGTTCGTATTGAAGCACCAATTCCGGGAAAGGCAGCTGTTGGAATTGAAGTACCAAATAAAGAAAATACAGCAGTATTACTTCGTGAATTGATAGAAGCGAAAGAATTTACAACACATAGCTCGAATATAGCGTTTACGGTTGGAAAAGATATTGGTGGACAAAATATTGTTGCTGATATTGGGAAAATGCCTCATTTACTCATTGCTGGTTCTACAGGTTCTGGTAAATCTGTTTGTATCAATACCATTATTATGAGTATTTTGTATAAAGCACATCCAAATGATGTGAAATTGATTATGGTAGACCCAAAAGTAGTAGAATTAAGTATTTATAATGGCATTCCTCATTTAATGATACCAGTAGTGACTGACCCAAAGAAAGCTTCTGCTGCATTGCATTGGGCAGTCAATGAAATGATGGAGCGTTATGATAAATTCGCAACACTTGGTGTGCGAGATTTGAAAGGATATAATGAACGTATCGAAGAATCAGCAAAAGAAGGGTTTGTAGATGAGAAATTTCCTAAATTACCACAAATTGTCATTATTGTAGATGAGTTAGCAGATTTGATGATGGTAGCACCTGGAGAAGTAGAAGATGCCATTTGTCGTTTAGCACAGATGGCAAGAGCAGCAGGACTTCATTTGATTTTAGCAACACAAAGACCATCCGTGAATGTTATTACTGGTTTAATTAAAGCGAATGTACCATCAAGAATAGCGTTTGCAGTTTCTTCGGGTATTGATTCTAGAACTATTTTAGATTCTGTAGGAGCAGAAAAACTATTAGGAAAAGGTGATATGCTGTTTTATCCTCAAGGATATCCAAAACCTGCAAGAATCCAAGGGGCTTTTGTTTCCGATGAAGAAGTTGGCAATATTGTAGATTTTTTAAAGAAACAAACAGTTCCTACAACAAGTTATACAGAGGAAATTAAAAAGAAAATAGATGGTGGTGCATTAAATGATAATGCGAATAGTAATACATCACAAAGTAATGAGAATGGAAATGATGAGTATTTTGCTGAAGCAGGACGGTTTATTATTGAAAAAGATAAAGCTTCTATTGGAATGTTGCAACGAGTGTATAAAATAGGGTTTAATCGAGCAGCACGTATTATGGACCAATTATCAGAAGCAGGTGTTGTTGGACCAGAAGAAGGAAATAAACCTCGTAAAATTTTAATGACACAAGAAGAATTTGAAGACTATCTTTCTATGTAATGTTAGGGCTACGGGTACAAATCCGTAGCCGATAGTTATGAAAACGTGTATTATGTTAAAGGAGAATCGCATTTAGAAAGAACAAGGTCGATATCTACATCGACTAGAATAATATCAAATCCAATGCGACAGACACATCTCCAAGGAATAATATATTCTTGGTCACGTCCAAACATTCCCCATATTTTACATGGTCCTGGAATAATAAGACGTTCAATACATCCTGTTTTTAGATTGAATTCAATATCACCAACAAAACCGATACGCTCGCCGTCTCGTAAATTGATAACTTCTTTTTGACGAAGTTTACAAATACGGATGGAATCATCTTTGCAATCGTTTCGCATAAGTTACCTCATATTAGGTATTATTTTATATTATAGTATGCGATAAAAAACAAAAACAGAAGAATAAGATAGACAAGGAGAATTTGATATGAAGTGTCCATTTTGTGGAAAAGATAATACAAGGGTAATAGATTCTAGACCAGCAGATGACGGAAATTCGATTCGTCGTCGTCGTCAATGCGATGAATGTATGAAACGTTTTACTACGTATGAAAAAGTAGAAGCAATTCCTTAAATTTTAATATTCAGCAAGAGAAAAAGTTTATTTAAACATAAACACAAATGGACTGTGCTGAAACATCCCTAGCACAGCTTCACAACTAAGGTGAAAATAGGAATCAAATAATTTGTAAAAGACTGACTATATTGTCTCTTCACTAGAGAATTTGGGAGACTCATACATATAGGTCTAAGGAAACTGTCAGCCTTTCTGCTTTTAAATTTTCTTTTCCCCATTCTTTACTTCCTCCTGTTATTACAGGCGCAGTTGGTTTATTTAAATCTAAAACTTCTATTATCTGTTCTGATACGGCATCATATATTTCTTTTCCAAACGTTACGGAGATACTATGAAAATACTGAACCTGCTGATGTGGGTGACCCAGTTTGGCTTTTCCGTTATCTTCCCTACCCTG
>CALASV010000179.1 GCA_937888895.1 uncultured Clostridia bacterium
AAAAGAAACTTTGCTTTCTTCTGCCTTGAACTGTTCTACCTTTGTTCCTGGCATTGATTCATAGACAAGAGAACCATTTCTTTTTAACTTCGTAATTTCTGTAAATGTCTTTGCTTTATACAAATCTCCCTGAAATGGAAAATCGACAACCTTTGTCTTTTCTGTCAATGTATAATCACCAAATGCTAAGCTACCATCTTCTGCTATACGAATTATTTCTACTGACATATCATTATCCTCCGTCTTTTTTTTGATTATTACTTTTCCTTTGGTTTTCTTACTCGAATTACTGCTTCTCCTTCCTTCATAGAAAAAGATACAGTATCTCCATTTTGTACCCTGTTTTTGATGATTTCCTCTGCCAATACATCTTCTACATGGTTTTGTACTGCACGACGAATTGGTCTAGCACCATACTTGTCATCAAATCCCTTTTCTAAAATAAACTCTGCTACGGATTCATGCAAAATAAGTTTTATATTTAACTGTTCTTTGCATCGTTTTACAACAAGTTCTAACTGTAAGTTTGCAATCTGACGAAGTTTCTGTTTCGTCAATGAATGGAATACTATCGTTTCATCAATACGATTTAAAAATTCTGGTTTGAAAGAACGCTTCACTTCTTCCATTACACTACTACTCATTTTTTCATAATCAGCCTGTTCATCTGTCATTGTTGTAAAGCCTAATTTTTTCGGTGTCACAATAGAACTTGCACCAACATTAGATGTCATAATAATAATGGTGTTCTTAAAATTTACTTTTCGTCCTTGTGAATCTGTAATGTGTCCATCTTCTAATACTTGTAATAAAATGTTGAACACATCCGAATGTGCCTTTTCCAACTCATCAAATAAAATGACGGAATATGGTTTTCGTCTTACTTGCTCGGAAAGCTGACCACCTTCCTCATGACCTACATATCCTGGTGGAGAACCAATAATTTTAGATACGCTGTGCTTTTCCATATATTCTGACATATCCACACGAATCATGGCATTCTCATCACCAAACATTGCCTCTGCTAATGCTTTCGACAACTCTGTTTTACCAACACCCGTTGGTCCAAGAAATAAAAACGAACCAATTGGGCGATTTGGGTCTTTCAATCCAACTCGTGCTCGACGAATTGCTTTTACAATAGATAAAACGGCATCATCTTGACCGATAACGCGTTTTTTCAAAGTTTCTGGAAGTTTCTTTAATTTCTCACTTTCTGCCTCCTGTAACTTTGATAATGGAATTCCTGTCCAAGAAGAAACTACCGTTGCAATTTCTTCTTCTGAAAGAAGTACTGTTTCTTTTTGTTGTTCTTCTTGTTTTTTCTTCCATCGAAGTAACTTCTTTTCTAACTTTTTTTGCTCCTTTGCTAACTCTTTTGCAGTTTCTATTTCACCTTCTATCAATGCAAGTTCTTTCTTCTTTTCATATTCTTCTAATTCCTTTTCTAAACTCCTTTGTTTTTCTGGAACAGTATAGGAGTCTAAATGCAATCTCGAAGCTGCTTCGTCCATTGCATCAATTGCTTTATCTGGTAAATAACGGTCGTTCACATAACGACTTGTAAAGGAAACTGCCGCTGTTATTGCTTCTTCTGAAATCTTTATTTTATGATGATGTTCGTAATTACTCTTTAGTCCTTGTAAAATCTCTATAGCTTCTTCTTCTGTTGGTTCTTCCACTACGACTGGCTGAAAACGGCGTTCTAATGCAGCATCTTTTTCAATATGCTTACGATATTCTTCTCTTGTCGTAGCACCAATCACTTGTAATTCTCCTCTTGCTAAAGCAGGCTTTAAAATATTAGAAGCATCCATTGCCCCTTCTGCTCCACCAGCACCAATCAATGTATGAAGCTCATCAATAAACAAAATAACATTTCCAGCAGAAATTACTTCTGCAATCACTCGTTTAATTCGTTCTTCAAATTCTCCACGATATTTCGAACCTGCTATCATCGCAGATAAATCTAATGACAAAATGCGTTTTCCTTGCATTAACTCTGGTACATCACCTGTTGCAAGCTGTGTTGCTAAACCTTCTACTACAGCTGTTTTTCCAACTCCCGGCTCACCAATTAAACAAGGATTATTTTTTGTCCTTCGACATAAAATTTGAATGAGACGTTCCATTTCTTTTGTACGTCCTATGACAGGGTCTAACTTATGCTCCTCTGCACTTAATGTTAAATCTCTACTATATTGATTTAACATTGGAGTTTGAGACTTTGCTTTTCCTTTGCCACGACTCATTGCAAACTCCATTTTAGCAGTTGTTATATCTCCACCTATCAACAAAACAACATCTTTAAATACATTAAATACTTGAATTTCCATTGTGTTTAACAAACGAACTGCAACACATTCTTTTTCTTTCAATAATGCCATTAAAATATGTTCTGTGCCTGCTAAACTTTCTCCATAGGCATTTGCCTCTTGTATACTATTTAAAATTACTTTTCTTGCCAATGGAGAAAAACTATCCTCTCCATCTGGCTTCTCCAAACCATCTAAAACAACTAAATCTTTTATCAAACTTAGCAATTTTTCTGATTCTAATCCATTTTTTATTAAAATATCCTTTGCCACACCTTCTTGTTCTGCTAAAGCTAATAACAGATGTTCTGTTCCAATATAACTTTGTCCAAATTGATACGCTAAGCTATATGCTTCTTGCAGTACAACTCGTGCATTTGAAGTATACTTCTCTTTCATTATCTATCCTCTCGATTCTTACATCGTATCCATAACCACAAAATTACCATCAAAAGACTTAACACTACACCTAACAAAACGGATACAACAATAAACAACCCTTTTTGTTGCATTTCATATTCCGACAATGCCTCTTGTAATGCTTCATCATTTGATTGTACTACTTGTGTTACAACATATTCTTCATTACAGACTCTTTGTAATGTCTGTTCTACTCTATCATAACGATACCAACCGATTTCTTCTGCTTCATTTTGTAATATAAGCAATAGAAATCGTTCTTCTGTAGCTTCTTTATTTACATAAGCAGTAATTTGTACTCCATTTATCAGTAAAATGGTTTCTATATAGTTATCAGGCACAACAAAATCTTCTGGTTTTTCACATACTATATAAGTATGATATTGTGTTAACGATATTACTTCTTCCTCCACTTTCGCTGTTATACCAGATTCTAACACAATTTCTTTCATTTCTACTTGTTCTATTTGCTCTGTTTCTTCTAAACGACGAATAAAAACAGTATAGACTTTCCTAGAACCATCTTCTGCTGTTACCGTAATGACAACTTCATTTACCCCTATAAAAAGTTCTTTACCACCAAAAACTTCTACACTTGCTTTATCATCAGTAGAAATTGCACTAACAATCAAATCTTGTACTTCATATCCAACTGTTGCAGCATAAGTTTGTATATCCGAAGAAAAAGAAGGGGTTAATACAACCGTTTTATCAAAATTATCTACAATATAAAGTGCTGATAACTGATTATCCGAAGAAGCTGTATTAGATGGTAATATGGAAAATGTTTTACTAAACCCAGTCACTGATAATTCTGTTCCATCAGCATAACTATACACGACTGGTCTTTCATATAAAGCAATTTCACATTCTCCAACTGCTATCGCTTGAAAAAAAATGCGATATACTCTATCTTGTTGAGATGGAGAAGCACCAATATCAGCTATTTTTAACATACCAGCACCACCAGTAATACAAGAAACGGACGAATAAAATTCAAACTTTGTATCATCATACTTTAAAAAGGCTTCAAAATCTCCAATCGTTGTATCTGCTTGAACAATCAGCTGTATTTCTACAATATCTCCTACATGAATTTCTTCCACCTCTGTTGCTAATGTAATTGTTGCACTAGCTGCTTGTACTAACAAAACTGGTATAGCAAAAAGTAACAAAGAAAAAAATGCTACTCCTACTATTATCTTATTCCATCTTCGTCTGTTTATTTTATCCTTCATTCAGAACTACCTTCCATTCATTCCTGTCTTACAACAACAAGAATATATTCTCGAATGTCTCCATTTTCTGCTTCTACCATCACACTAATTGTATTAGAACCTTCATCTAAGCTATAGTACCCTTGTCCTAATACAGTTGCTTTGGAACTAACTGCTTCTGCCTTTATTTGAATTTCAGAAGTTTTGTTACTTACTACTAAATAATATACTTGGTCTGCTTTTAAATTAAATGTTGGTGTTGTCTGTAACTTTGTACCATTCTTACTTAAAACTTCAAAATTCTTTAACCAATGATTTGGATTATATTCTTTTTCTGGTGCTTCTACTGCTTTCTTTGGCATATCTTCATAAATTGGAATAGAAAATACAATCGGTAAATGTTCCATTCCTTCATAAGCACTTGCAATCTTTTTGGCTTCTGCATAAGGTGCTTCTATATTTGCCATATACTGATGATAATAAGTAGAAGTATCGGTTACATTAAATTTCTGAAGATAAATCGTATCTTGACCTCGATTGATATAATTTGCTCCAAGAATATAAGAACCACCTACAATTGCATTATATTGATTTGTCCAAGGAATTAACGAAGCATCATTTAAAGCATCATTATTGCTTGCACCATTTTTTGCATATTTTAAACCATTTGCAATCGCACCACCAGCTACCGTAGAGTGATATGCTCCAATATTATAGAAATTATACAATCCTTCTAATCCACTTACTGTTCCCGTTACACTATTGCTTACAGTAGTCGCACTTGTAACAACTTCTTGTTTTACACGCGTTGCCAAATGATATGGACTAACACTTAAACTAGCACCTATGTCTACAAACGTCTGTGCATAATTTTTGGTAACTCCATCTGTATCTAAAAAATTATTTTTTAACACCTTTGTAAATATAATATGGTTTAGAGAAAATATAAGTTCCTTCTTTTTGTGACGATTTCAGATTATCGATAAAATCGTAATATTCTTCATAAAATAGGGTATTCTTTAAAATAGCTTCTACCCCTTCTTCATCCTGATATTCTGCTGCATAACGAAGTACTTCAAACATGAAAATGGATGTTTCATCTAAAAAGTTTCTTGGGTCCATATAATATTCTACTGCTTCTTTAGAAGCAGTTACCCATGTAGAACCATCATACACTATAAACTTATCTGTTGTCCAGTCATAAGCACCAGTTTCTAATGATTTCCACTCTACACTCTTATTATTTGTAATTAAATTTTTTCCTGCAATACTTTCTTGCTCTATCACATCATCCCAATCAAGTCCTGTATGATATGCTTCAAAAATCCAATTTGGATATTTTTCATGTAATTCTCGTAAATATGGCTTATAACTTTCTGGAAAGCCTTGTATATCTAAATAATCTTCAAAATCTTTACCTATACCTGTAGTTCCACTATTTTCTATTTCTCCAGAATTATCATCAGAAGAAACAATATATTCTTCAGAAATATATCCATAATACATTTTTCCCTTATATTCAAAGCCAATATGACGATATAAGTTATTATATTCATCTACATATTGGTCATATAAAACCAAAGTATCTTTTTTATTTAAAGTAATAAATAAATCATTTTCATCACAAACTAAATCGTACGGATATACTGGTGCTACATATACTACTGCAATATGTTTTTCTATGATAGAAGATTGTCCTCTTACAACACCCGGCTTATTTACTGGATAATCACCATCTTCTAACGCATATACTGCTGGCGTTGGGTTCGCTGTTGGTTTTGGTGTTACCCTTGATATTATATTTATCGTTGGTTTTGGTGTTATCGTAGCTGTTGGTGTTGCTATTATATTTACTGTTGGTCTGGAAGTTATCGTAGGTGTTGGTGTTTTGATAACTCCCGGAGGTATCTCCGGGAGTTCTGTTGGTGTTACTATAATAATTCCTGTTGGTTTTGGTGTCTCTGTTGGAGTCACTTCTGTTGGTTTTGGTGTTTCTGTTGGAATCAACGATTCATCTTCTGGTGCAAGAAAGAAAACTGAACTTTCTTGTAAAAATCCTTCATAAAAAGCTCCTTCTTTTTCTATTTTTACTCTCAACCATTTTTCATTATTTACAACAGTTTCAGAAAGAATAGAAACATGATTTCCTACACTTAAAATGATAATTTTTCCACTTTCTATCTTCACATAACTAGCACTCGTAGCTGCTCTTGTTCTCAATCTCACATTTTTCTTAATTAATTGAGCTTCTACTGGTTCGTCTAATAATAAACTTACCTCTATACTTGGCACATAACCATAAATAATTTCACCATTTACTTTTAATGCAACCGTATACCAAATTGCTGTATCAGTCGTCACTTGACTTGTTACTACTACTGGATAATTTTTCTTTACTGTTATAAGTACTTGTGCTTCAGACATTGGCTCTGCATAAATAGAAATCTCATCTTCTCGTACAGAAGCTAAATAATAATAATTTACATAATCTCCTGCTATCTCCTCTTTTGTTACAATTTCTCCTGACAAAGTTGGTGTTGGAGCTATTGTTGGTGTTACTGTTGGCACTGGAGTTGGCGTTACTTTCAAAGTTGGAGTTGGAGTTGCTGTAGCAACTGGAGTTGTTCCAGTAAGGGCTTCTACTTCTACATAGTCACTATGTACATAACCTGTTTGTTTTACTCCATTGTTCGTAAAAGAAATTTGATACCAATATTCTCCATTTACATCTTTTTTAATTCCTAAAATACTAACCGATGTATTTCTATCAATCATTGTTACTGCTTTATAGGAAGTACCTGCATCACTTCTTACATATAACTTATTTGCTATTACAGTACCTTCTCTTGGAAATACATTTTTCTTTACAACATCTTCTACAGAATCAACATCTTTTGTTGGAACTTTCGTTGGTGTTGGAATTGCTGTAGGGTCTGCTATAATAACATAACTACTACTTACATAACCTGTCTTAGATGCACCATCTTGATAAAAATTAATTTTATACCAATACGTACCATTCGTATCTTTCATACAATCTAATACAATAATAGCATCTTCTTCTGAAAGCTGTGCTATTACATTGCTTGTTGTTCCAACATTATCACGAACATTTAATGTACTTGCTTTTGTTGTTGCTGTTCTTGGAAAACCTTTTAATAATACTCCATTTACCATATCAGGTACTGGTGTTGGTGTAGCTACTATTGCTACTTTAATATACTCACTACTTACATAACCCGTTCTAGTTACACCCTCTTGTGCATAAGAAATTTGATACCAATATTCTCCATTTACACTTTTCACACTTTGTAACTTTACTGTAGTACCTTTTTCTACCCTTCCAATAATGGTACCTGTAACTCCAGCAGTATTTCTAACATTTAATGTACTTGCTGTTACTGTACCTTCTCTTGGAAATCCATCTGTTACTACTTGATTAGATGTATCAGTAGAAGGCGATGTTGTAGGTCTTTGAACTATGGTAGGCTTTGGAGTCGCTGTTGGTGCTGCTGTAGGTATGACACCTGTTGCAGTTACATAGTTTGCACTAACAAAACCTGTTACTTTTGTTCCTTTAAAATTAGCTGTTACATAATACCAACCATTTTCTTCATAAGAAATAGAAATACTATCTCCCTTAGATAAATAAACAGCTTCTCCATTTACAGTTACTTTCGAATGTGATGTAGATGGTCCTGTTCGGACAAATAATGTGCTTGCTTTAATTGTGCCAGTCGTTGCTGCACTAACATCTATTTTGCTAGCTAAACAAAGGACAACGAATAGCATTAAAATACTAATAAAAATGATTCCATGTGTTTTTCGATTGTTTTTTATTGTTTCCATATTTCCTCTATTCTACCACAACTGTGCGGTCTTTCTATTTTGTGCTTTCCATTAGAACATTATCCAATTCTACCACATAGTATAATATTAAAAAATACTTATGGCAGAGTTGTGGCAGAGCCTAAAAATTCTATTTTTAGGTAACAGTTCAGCCAAAACAAAATTGATAAAAAGCTGTATGACTGAACTGTTACATTTTTAGACTTCATCAATTGCTTTTCCAATATCGTTACGCTTATATTTATTATCAAATGCAATCCATTCTGTTGCTTCATAAGCATTCTTTCTTGCATCTTTTAAATCTGTTCCAAGTGCTGTTACACCAAGTACACGACCACCATTTGTTACGATTACTCCATCATTACATTTTGTACCTGCGTGGAATACATAATAGCCTTCTTTTTTCTCGAAAGTTTCCAAACCTGAAATTGGAAAGCCCTTTTCGTATTTTTCTGGATAGCCGTCAGAAGCAAGTACAACACAAACAGCCGCATTATCTGCAAAATCCAATGTAATCTTATCTAAAATAAAATCTTTATATTTCTTCTTCATCTTATTCTTATTACAAATCAAAATTTGATAATCATACTTATTCTTCTTATAACAATGCCTACATGGATAAATATGCTTGTGCGTACTTATGCATGGCTTGGTATCCTTCAGGATAACGGTGTTTTCTTCTTCCGGATGGACTTCTGTACGAATCAACCGTTTGTCTACCGTCGAATAATCGTACAAATAAGTGGAAGTTACAACACAATATCCTTCAAAATCGTAGATATTGAACGGACAAGTTTTTTTAAGCATCACATTGGCATCGATTCCATATAAATCCCATTGTGTATTTTCCTGCGTAACCAGACGCAAAGCGAATCCCAAAGAGTCGGTCACTTCAATATTGTCATAAATACCGCGTACACGTACATTAGCCACAAGTTCTCCCGACTTGATAGTCACGGTATTTGATTCCAAAGTGTAGTGTACCCCTTCAATGGCATTGCTGTTCTTGTCAATGATTTCTACAGCCAGTGTACGGTCGTATCCACAAGCTTGTGTGGCAGATACCGGAATATCAAAATAATCGTCATTGTTCTGAACCGGCAGTACATACAATGAATCCGAAAACATGATATAATCAGGTCCGCTATAGATTGTCCGTGCTTCTTCACATCCCATTAAGAAAAGTATTGTGAAGAAAAAACCACAAAATCCCAATAATATTCTTTTCATAGATGCCCGAATTTATTTGTTACTTTCATTAGGTTCAATTTCTGCTCCTGGCGATTCAATCTCATGCTGGGGAATAGGCCATACAAACAAGGGATCATCTTTTTCGACTACCAAGCTACTGCCGTTATCCAAGGATTGTTCTTGAGGAGTACGGGTAAATCCCTTATGCCAACGTTTCAAGTCGGTCAGTCGGAATCCTTCCATATAAAGTTCCTTCACTCGTTCTTCCTCTATGATGGTCATCGCATTCTCGGCATTCATGGAGGTTCCACCACCATAAGAAGAATAACGGGCTTCTCTTAAACTACTGATGTCCTTGCCGGCTTTTGCATAATCGCCTTTTTGCACATACGCT
>CALASV010000180.1 GCA_937888895.1 uncultured Clostridia bacterium
TTGCCTCTTCTAATTATATTATATCATATTTTTTCAATTTTACAACCTTATTTTTTCAGCATATCGATACTTTTAAAATAGCACATATTAGAAATATATCCGTACTTATGCAGTATTTCCAAAAGAACTTTAATAATTACTTCTTCCTTAACACTATCTAGATATAAAGTTGCCAAATCATTATATCCTTCTAAGACTTTTGAATTATTACAATAGGGACATCCGGTTGCATTTTCTCCTGTTCTATTAAATACTTACACTTTATAAAACTGCTCCCTATTTTTTAATATATACATAACAAATCATTTCCTTTTTATCATGAATGCACGAAAAAAGGCAAGCGATATCCACTTGCCTAAAACCACTATATGTTAATGCTCTCAATCACCTTCCATAAAATCAGCCTCCTATTTATGAATTAATTATACATCATAATACCAAGAAATCAATCCTCAATTTTTTAACTATTACAAAATTTCCATTCAACTGCATATGCATAATTTACATTTGCATTCTTTATTATATATTCATAAATATTATATTCTTCTTGTTCGCATTTTATTAATTCAGCCTCTTTTATTCTAGTTTTCATATCTAAATCAGCATATATTACACTCTTTACATTCTGAAGCATACCGCATGGTGTAACTACTCTAAGAATCAATTCCTCTGTATCATTTTTTACAAGATGTGCTAAATAAGGTTCCATAACATGCTTTTCGTCTTTTACTTTTGTTAATATCTTATAATGTATCTTTTCTCCTTTATTTTTGGCTTCTTTAAATTCAATATTGTAAGTATACGGAAGTTGTTTACTTGTTTCAACTAATGTTAAATCATCATCACTATCCTCAGCAATCATACTCATGCCATCATATGAACTCCCCGTCCATATAAGTTTCTTTTTGAGATAATTTACTTCATTTTTTTGTATAACAGCATTAACTTCCCTTGTACTTTCAATTCGGTTTCTATCACCTATAAATTTCAACTCAATAAACATTCTATTATACGAAATATCTTCATATTTAAGAATTTCAGTGTCTTTTTTTCCTTTCACCTCATTTTTTATATTTATTCCTGTTACTAATTCCAATTCATCTTTAATTGCAATTCTCGGCTCATAAAAATCTAAATATGCTTGTCCTATTGCTCCAAAAAACAATTTCATTTCTGGATTATTGTTTTCACCAAAAGTAAGTATATGTGTTTGTGATATTCCAGGATATGGATCTATATAATATATATGCCTTATCCCTAATTGATATGCTTTTTTTGCACATAACTCACATGGACTTGCAGTTGTAAAAAGATATCCGTTGTTCACATGAGTTCCACCATATTTCGAAATTTGTAAAAAAGCATTTTCTTCAGCATGTAAAGCACGCGTATATACTTGATTTTTTTCACCTTTTAACCCATTATAGATATCTTTAAAACAATATGCCATGCATCTTCCTCTGGTTTTTCCTTGTATTTGGATATCTATTTTATTTAATGCTTTTGAAAATTCTTCATTTTCTATTTCGTATTTACTATAAGTCTCTTTATCTTTATTCTTACAAAAACTATGTATATCACGTAAATTACATGAAATTTGTCCTTTAGGAACATCATTCCATCCAACTGATTGAATAGAATAATCTTCTCTTGTAACAACTGCACCGACTTGTCTAGATAAACATCCCGAATTAAATTTTGCATTATATGCCAATTGCATACATCTTTCTACATGTGTTGGTGTAATCAAGCCTGGATGAATCATTAACGATATGTACTTTAAAATTTGTTGTGTCAGTGTATAATATTTTCCATCATGTACATCTGGATTGTATACATGTATATCCGCATACTGAATACATTCTTGAATATTTTGATGATAAAAAACTTCTTGCGGTTGTTTTAATTTTTGTGCATATTCAATATTATCTAAATTTATTAGTTCTTCTGTATTAAGATCTTTCAATCTTCTTTTTCTATCAATATCATCTGTATTCACTGCCATCAAATGAAATGCCCTATATTTATCTTTAAAAAACATTGCCTCATAAGGATTTCTAATTGCATCAATACAAATTCTACTACATTTCTTTTCATTTTCTTCATCATATTTAATGATAATTTTTATTACTTTATCAATTTTTTTTACAAATACTCGATATTGTTCTTCTGAAAAAGTATCATCAAATGGATTTCCTGAACATCGTATATTATTTCCCATCTGCTGTAACAAATATGTATATAGATGGTATTTACTTTGTTGTTTACCTTTAATTTTATCGCTGTGCATTTCAAAACAAGAAAATCCTTCTAAGAGATTTTTAAATCTAATCTTATATTCCTTTATTGTAGAAACATAAAATTCATAGTATGCTTTCAACCTTTCTTTTTCCAAACTTCTAATATCTAGTTCACTTAAAGAAAATTTTTTACATTCATCAAACATATATTTAATTTGGTTAATTGTACTTTTTACTTTTTCTTTCTCGCCAATACTAATTGACTTTTCATTTATTTTATACTATGATAATGTTACAACCACTACTAAAAACAAAAAGGAGATAGCTATGAGAACAAAAAATACTTCCCAACAAGAAAAACAGAAAACAGAAAACCTTCAGAAAAAAAATTCCATCTCGGAAGAATCTTTAGAAACAAATGAACGGCTTAACAATAACTATAACAAAATGATTAAGAAACGACTAGAAGATTGGCTTACCAATCTTATCAATCAAGGATTCGAACTGAATTTTGGTGTATTATGTGAAAACATGAAAAATCTCTATCATATTCAAACTTCTGAACAAAAGTTACGACAAATGTTTTCTACTGCTAATGATAGAGAAGTCAAATTGCCTGAGCTTGTAGCACTTACACATATGCTACATATCCCATTAGCTAAATTATGCGAATTTCCAAATGTACCAGCGATTGCTCCTAATATTATAGAAGAATGTCCCTGGATTTACTCTCGAGAAAAACAATATCCATCTACTAGAATTAGTAAACTAATGGACCACTTTTACAATGGTACTTATTATGCTTATTACTTTAAACCAAAGCATTTAGACCGAATCGACTTAGGTGGAAAAACTCCAATTACTGGCTTAAATATCGAAGAAGCAAAAATTGAAATTCAAATGGAAAATGGAGAATCTTATGTAATTTTTGAAGAACTATCTTGTACTAGAAATTTTTTTGATACAAAAGAATTAGACCGTTTTACCTTAAAAGGAAAATTATATTTAATTGAAAGTCCAAAAATTGCATATAGCTTTATTACAGACCCAGAAGGAAGACGTGCCATAGCACTAATGTTCGAATATAAAGAATTTAACAAAGATATTTTATATTATCGTACTGCTGCCATGCTTACATTCTCTTTAAATGAATTACATATTCCATTATTTCAAAAAATAGCTCTATTTCGTGTAAAACAAGATTTATCAGACCAAGAAAATGCAAATATAATACGTGGAATATTAGCATTAAATACGGGTTCTATTATGATTGAACATAATGTTTTTCAAGAAGCCCAAGAAAAAAATCCTAAACTAAAAGATTTAATACCAAAAGAAGAAAAAAACTACTACTTTTTCTCTGAACCAGCAATCCGTGATAGTATACAAAATTGGGATTCTGATGAAAGTGTTAAAATTCTCTTAAAATTAAGAGAATTAAGCAATTTTCAAGCACATGAAATTATTACTGAACCTGAATATTTCAGCACATTTATTAGACATTACCAAACAAATCATAAAAATTTTCCATCCACAATACAAAGTCAACTACCCACGACCTAAAGGTCATGGGCTTGTAACTGCCCAGTCGTAGTAACGGCTTACACCTCCGACCTTTAACCCCAATCGGTATATTACCTTTTGTGGCGTTACATCATAGGGTGGTTGACAGCACCCTTTACAACAAAGTTTACTCTGCTGTAACTGTATCAGGTACTTGGCTATCTACAAGATAGTTGATTCCCATGCGGTACAGATTCATCGCTCCAATGCGGTCATCATTCGACTGATATCTACAGTTCTTACAGCAAAATAGATGTATCTTTTTATTACGATTTGCCTTTTCTGTATGTCCACATATCGGACAACATTGACTGGTATAAATGATATAATAAAAATGTACAAAAAATCTAAAATAAAGATGTACAAATGGTATACTGTTACCAGGAGGTAGACAGTATGATTTTTAAAAGTAATGTGATTGTAGATGTCACAATTAATTCATTGGAGGACTTATATAAATTGAAACCATTGGTAGAAAATTCTTCTATCCGTATCAATAAAAGTCAAATCGCAAGAGAACTTGGGGTAGATAGAAGAACCGTAGAGAAATATCTGAACGGATTTCAAAAATCAAAAAGTAGAAAGAAAACTTCTTGTTTGGATGCTTATTATGAAGTAATCCAAGAACTTCTTTCTCCTCAGAATTCACAAGTTTTCTATTATAAAAGAGTTTTATGGCAGTACTTAGTAGATAATCATGGATTATCAGAATGTAAGTATGCTAACTTTTGTCACTACCTGAATTCAAAGAAAGAGTTTGCAGATTATTTTAAACAAAAGCGTCCATCCAAAGCTGAAAAACCTGTATTACGTTTTGAAACTACCGCTGGAACACAAGCACAACTCGATTGGAAAGAAGATATTCCTTTTCTTTTAGCTTCGGGAGAAATCATTACCATCAACGTTTTCGTTTTCTTACTTTCTTATTCACGTTTCCGTGTCTATCGCTTATCGTTAAGCAAAACACAAGAGGTTCTATTCTCACTTCTGAATGACGCTTTGGAGCAATTAGGTGGCGTTCCAGAAGAACTTCTCACCGATAACATGAAAACGGTAATGGATCAACCAAGAACTAGTACTTCCGAAGGAAAAGTAAACTATCGTTTTGCACAATTTGCGAAGGATTATGGATTTCGAGTGCAACCTTGTATTGCAGGAAGACCACAAACTAAGGCAAAAGTAGAAGCACCTATGAAGATATTAGATGAAATTCGTGCGTATAATGGAAGATTGGATTATACCGAGTTATGTGAATTAGTAGAGCGTATCAATAATCGTGTGAATAGTCAGGTAAATCAAGGGACAGGAAGAATTCCTTTATTGTATTTTCAAAAGGAAAAGGCTTTCTTACATCCTCTTCCCCCAGAAGAACTAAGAAAGCCTTATCGTATTGCCATATCCCATGCCAAAGTAAACACCTCTAGTATGGTAACTTACCAACAATGCCAGTATTCTGTACCACCAGAATACATCGGAAAAGAGATGCGATTGCAAGTGTATGACAATTATCTACATATTTACTATAACACAACTTTAGTTACTTTGCATCCTCTGAGTTGCAAAAAATTAAATTATCACGAAAGACATTATATCGCCATTGCAGGGCAATCTCATGCTCTAAAAAAGGAGAATATCGAACAGTATGCCAAAGAAAATCTAGCAAGAATCGGGGAGGTTTATCAGTATGAATAGTATGTATCAACAACTATGTCAAAATTTAGAACAACTGCATTTAACTCAAATGCAGTTGCACCTAAATGAAGTAGCAGATGTTGTGTCTGCGAATCATCTTTCTTTTTCGGAAGGATTATTGAAACTAACGAATTATGAAATAGATTATAAAACGATGAGTGCAGCACATTCTATGATAAAAGCAGGAGCATTTCCACACCAAAAAGAACTCAAAGATTTTGATTTTTCTTTTCAGCCAGGCATCCATCCACAAGAAATCCAAGAATACGAAACCTTACGATTTTTGGAGCAAAATGAAAATTTAGTATTCTTAGGACCAAGTGGTGTGGGAAAAACTCACTTAGCAACAGCCATCGGAATCAGTGCAGCGAAAAAAAGAATTAGCACCTATTTTATTAAATGTCATGATTTATTACAACAATTAAAAAAAGCCCAAGCAGAGAATCGTTTACAAGAGCGTTTGAAACACTTTAGTAAATATCGACTTTTGATTATTGATGAACTAGGTTATCTTCCTATCAACAAAGAAGACTCTAATTTATTTTTTCAACTCATTGATAAACGATATGAGAAAAAAAGTACCATTTTAACAACCAATATTAACTTTAGTGATTGGGATTCTGTATTTTATGATGCTGTGGTAGCGAATGCTATTTTAGACCGAATGTTACATCATGCTCATGTGATTGCTATCTCAGGAAGGTCATACCGGTTGAAAGACCATGTTCGTACAGAAAACTAAAAATGTACATTATTATTTTAGAATTTTTGTACATTTATGTATTGACATTTATAACTGGTATAGCGAGGGTCAACTTTAATAACAGTAGACTGATTTTGTTTCGCCTTATAGATAAGCTTCTGTTCCAGGTCATAAAACGACCAAGATACCGCTACATAACGGTCTTTGGTTTTAACACGTTCTGTAGCATTGCGTATACCTGACAAATCTTCTAGGACAAAAAGTGTATGCTTTGGGTTTGATTCCACGAGTGCCTTCGATACCTGATGGTTGATATCCTGCATCCAACGGTTTTCTCGCTGACCGATTGCCTTCATTCTACGTCTTGCCGATGGTGTCCGACGCATTTGGAGTTCTTTACGGAGTTTAGAGTAGTGAGCACGTTTCTGTTTCATAGCTTTACCCCTTACAAAACCAGACTTATGCTTACTATCATAAGTTGCAACAACAAAGTTCATACCTCTGTCTATGCCTACCACATTGCAAATATCAGAAAGGTTACTTTCTTCGATATCATAAGTAACGGGGATATGTAAAAAATACTTGCCGTGCTTCTTTACCAATTTAGCAGTACCAAATTTATAGATGGCATGATCAAAATAGTGTGACATACCTTCCGTAAAATAAGGTAGTTTCACACGACCATGCAGTGTATTGACAGAAAAATGGTTTTGTGTAAGCGAATAATCCCTATTCCAAACGAGGTCATACTGAGGCTTTTGGAACGATGGCTGAATCCACTCGTTTTGATTTTCCAGAATGGTCTTATATTTAGCAATCACTGTCTTAAAAACAGACTGTGCCATCTGTGATTTCAAACCAAACTTCTCTCGAAGCGTAGAGTATAGAGCCTTGTTCAGAGAAAATTGTTTTAGGTCATGCGTACAGAACACATAAGCAGAAACATAGTTACAAGCATTCGAATAAACGGACATGGTTTTATCAAGTAATCTTTTATCGTCTGTTGTAACAGATATCTGAATTTTAGCTGTAATTGTCATTTGTTCCATAGAGGTACTCCTTTCCTTGATATTTCATTAAATATATGATATAATAATTATTAGTGAAAGTCAATCTATTTGAGGAATTTTTATGGATAACAAATACAACCATCACAACAGACGTAAATATAGTCTAAAAGTACCTATCATTCTTGTCACTAAGTATCGTAAACAACTGTTACAAGGTTCTATTGCAAATGATGTAAAGCAAAAAATATCTAACATCTGTAATGTCAAAAGCTACGAGATGATTGCAATGGAGACGGATAAAGATCCTATACATTTTCTAATAAGTTACGATACTACGGACAGAGTTTGTGATATTGTAAAAACCATCAAACAGGAAACCACATACTATTTGTGGCAAAAATATCCTAACTTTTTGTCTAAACAGTATTGGAAAAAGAAAATCTTTTGGTCAGATGGATATTTTGCTTGTAGTATAGGTGAAGTATCCTCAGCTACCATACAAAAGTACATAGAAAGCCAAGGCTAATGACTACGTATTTGCAAGGCTCCTCCCACTGCCTAAAGGCAATGGGTTTCCGCCTACGAAACCGAAAGGATTTTATTTATGAACTTTACCACTTTTTTAGCTAAACTGCAACTATTTTTCTATGTTTTTTCTTCATTATAAAAATCTACCGATATTTATGCATAACAATCCACATATCTTTGAAACTCTTTCATATACTCCTTATCATTTTTTCTCTTTATTGCAACTAAATGCATTTCTATATCAAATTCTTCGATAGATTTTCGAATAAACCTATATAAAATTCTAATCTGTGCCTTATCTCGTCCATGTCCTTTAAAGGTATAAAAATTTTTATCAAATACATCATATTTGATACTCGCATTATTAAAAATTTTCTCAAATGGCACACCATACTGTTCTTCTGTCAAAATCATTGTTTTCAATTTTTCAAACACTTTTTCAATTTCTCTCTTTTCACTTGGAGAATACTTCTTTATACATTCATTTTCTTTTACATATTCCTTTGCCATAATAAATTTCTCCTTTTTTATCTATATTATTTTCTAAATTCATTATCTCATAAAAAATACTTATATATTTCACACAAAAAATCACAAAATAAAACTTTCCTAATATACAAAAAATTTTTTCTCTAAATTTCTCCTTTTATATGCCAAGTAGTCAATCAGATATTTGTAATTCGCTTCGGTTAAGCTAAATTATGCTATTTGATGTTCTAAATTATTATTTTTTGCAATAGTCCTCTCATATTGCTTCGTTACTTTTCTATATAACTCATTTTCAAGAATATTATATCGTTGTGTCATAATTGGGCGTTGTCCTCTACGAAAGATAATTTCTTCTCCAATTGGCATCCATAAAATATCTTCTAATGGAACATTCATTTTAACACTTACCGACTGTGCTGTTTTCAAATCATTTGTTCCCATAAAAATATAAGTATCACAATTATTGATAATTGTTGTTGCACTAGAACCATACATCGCTTCTAATTGCGATTCTGATTGCAATAATAACGTAACTGAAATTTGCTTTTCTCGAAAAATACTAATTAATTCTGGAAAATTTAGTATTCTTCCTCCTGTAGCAAAATCATCACATAATACATGAACTGGAATAGATAATTTCCCATTTGGGCAACGCTCTCCAAATTCAAACAGTTGCTTAAATACTATGGAATAAATACAACTAGCAGTACGAACATATTGTAATGGGTCATAAGAAATATCACTTTTTTCTGGATGAACAAAATTTAAATCTTGTACTTTATATCCTCTTTTCTCTAATAATGGTTTATACTTTGCAACAAGTTTATGTTTTGTTAATGTTACAATGTAACTCGAATGATTCGCTTTTAATAGAATTGGTTCTCCAATCGACATCATCTTTCCATCATCACTTGGAGCAACGACTAAACGATTGTTATTTAAACCAGTAACATTACAATTGGTACTATAATAATATCTTTTCCTAAAATTACATTATCTACTGCCATTTTTATTTGGATATTCCTATCATACGCTCCTTGCTTTATGTTTATTTCAAATACATTATTACATCTATATTCATTATTTTTTTATTTTCCTATAAATAATCCACTTTCGAAAATTCTATCAAAAGTGTCAGATGAAAAATAAAACTTTCCACCTGACACATTATTTAATATATTATCTAACTTTCATGTAATATTTCTTTTATTACTGAATAGTACATTTTTTATTATTACTAATTTTCCAAGTTACACATCTACCTAAATTGTCAAAATTATTTCCACTAATAATCGTTTGTTGAAAAATATTTCCTTTCACAGTTTCTTGATAAGGTTTCACATAAATTCGATATGCACTATGGTCATCACCCAATTTTAATGTACAAGTTGCTTGCTTTACGCCACTCCAAATAACATTTCCTTTTGTATCTGTAATTGTTACAACCACTTTAGCACCACTACTCCAACCAAGTAAATCATACGTCTTTAATTGAACAGTAGCATATTGATATCCTTTTTTGTTAATTAATGATTGATCAATTTTTACTAAACAATAAGAATTACTAGAAGAAAACTCTGCCTTTGTAGCAGCATGAACTGTAGTTGTCTGCACTGTAGAAAAAATAATTGTAAATACTAACATAATTGATGCCATTTTTTTTAACACATTCTTCATAATAAAATTCTCCTTTTTCTCATTTTTTTCATAATCACACACATCATCATTTTCTGCAATTTTATTGTTTTTTACAACCTATCCCCTCCAATCCAAAATAACTTTCGTTAATAAAAATACTAAATTATCACCCCTTGTTTTCTACAACTTACTAATATAATAATAAACCTTTTATTACTTCTATGTTAGTACGCAAAAATTAAAAAAGCAGATTACCTACAGAAATATTCTGTACATAATCTGCTTTCCTTTATCCTTATTTAATAAGAATTCGAGCATATCTAATTCAATTTTTTTAACACTTTCTTTCTCCATACATACTTTATTCACAGGAAAAGAATCATATGTAACTACGGTTTGGGACATTTACCTATATATATGTTATTGTCCACTATATCGGACTTTATTCACGAATTTCTCCCGCACCTTATAATAGGAGGAAAAAATTGTTATTGTCCACTATATCGGACTTTATTCACATTTTATAATTATATTATAAAAACATTAGTGTCCATAGCAAAATCGTTATTGTCCACTATATCGGACTTTATTCACCAAAAATTACGTTAGTAACAGTATCGGTATTTGTAAGTGTCTTTGCGTTATTGTCCACTATATCGGACTTTATTCACGTTGCAAAAGAATCTAATCCAAATATATCTTCAGGGATTGTTATTGTCCACTATATCGGACTTTATTCACCCCAAGGAGGTAAGAGCATGACAACGGGATGGTGGTTCGTTTACTCGTTATTGTCCACTATATCGGACTTTATTCACGTATGAAAAAGCGGAAGAACGTGTATTCAGTAGTTATTATTTTGTTATTGTCCACTATATCGGACTTTATTCACAAGAAATAATGGTGCAACATTGGTAATAGTTAAGGTTATTGTCCACTATATCGGACTTTATTCACATAAAAACCCAAGGAGGTAAAAAAATTATGGTACGAGCGTTATTGTCCACTATATCGGACTTTATTCACAATAGGTATTTATATTTTCTTTTG
Organism: uncultured Clostridia bacterium; assembly: GCA_937888895.1. GTDB lineage: Bacteria > Bacillota > Clostridia > Lachnospirales > Lachnospiraceae > SIG299. The sequence goes on from CALASV010000180.1 coordinate 10,914, forward strand.
TTTCGGTGAGATTTTGTTATTGTCCACTATATCGGACTTTATTCACGATTATTATCATGATAGTAATTATGACTATCCAGTATTGTTATTGTCCACTATATCGGACTTTATTCACCATAGTGTTTATCACACTTTTTCTTACATCATATCACTTTCTTCTAGAAAATCAAGTGTTTTTTTCTAAAAAAGTCGGTCAACCTATTTTTTCACTTTTGAACAGAATGCCCTATTTATAAGGCTTTGCATACTTTTTATAAATACCTCATTTTTGGTGACGAGGTTGACCGACTTTTTACATATGCTTAAATGGTTTATATTTATTCTCATACTGAACCATTTCAGATATCTTTTTTATTTCTTCTTGAATTACTCTATCGTATGTCATCTGTTTCCCTTGGATTGTTATTTTTTGATATAATTTCCGTTCTAAAATTTGTATAAAAATTCGTTTACCTGACTTATTTAAATATACTCCTTCGTCTTCAACTCGTTCAAAGTGCTTTTCACAATTCAATTCCATATTATGTATTGCAGTAAAAATAGCTCTATCTACAATAATTGGTTTAAATATTTCTGCAATATCTAAATTTAAACTTTCACTTCTATTGTTTGCTGCATGTACAAAACCAATTCTTACATCTAATGGAGTTTTATGTAATTCTGTTGCTATTCTTTGATATAAGAATACATTTCCAAAGCTAATCAACGCATTTACTTCATTTAATGGTGGTCTACGAGTTCTTTTCTGAAATATAAAATTCTCATCATCTATAATAACATCAAATGTTTGAAAGTACTTTTGTTTTGCTCTTGCTTCTATTAACATCAACTGTTCTATACTAAGACATTGTTTCATTTCTATCATTAAGTTTGTTATTTCTTGAATCCCATCACTCAATATATCAGATTTTTTATGTTTATTATAATATCTTAAATTTTCTCTTTGATTATGTAAAGATGCTAACTCTATCTTTTTAGCAATCTCAAGTCTCTTTGATGTATCATTATATAATATTGCTTGTTTTAACATTGTTTTGGTTGCCTTATAATGAGTCTTTGTAGAAAAACATCCCACATATTCACCATATTTATCATATATATTAATTTGCAAATTTTTCTTTCTAGCATATTCAAAAAAAGAACTTCCAAACATTACTTGAGAATATACATTAATAGATCCACAAGTTTCCACTGGAAGATAATATTTTTTCTCCTCATTTTCAAACAAAATAGTATAATCTTGTTTTGTAAGAATTCCATTATTAATTAAATGATAATTTTTATCTATCTTTTGAATAGCAGAAGTATGCCATTGATTCAAATAAGTATTTGTCTTATTATCATAACGTCTAATGTATATTTTTTTATTATTTTTACCTTCATAAAATTCATATCCTAAGTATCTTCTAGACAATGCTAGATAAATTCCACTTTTCTCTTTATTACATTTAAGTCCAAATTGTTGATTTAAATATTGTTGTATCTCCTCTAAAATAATGTCTGCTTCTTCACGTTCTTTACAATATATATTAATATTATCTGAAAATCTACAAAAACAATATTTATTCTCTACATAATGGTCAAATTCATCCATATATACATTGCTCAAAAGTGGACTAATTGGACTACCTTGTATCAAACCTCGATAATTAGTTCTTCTTCCACTATCCGATTGTATTATTATATAAAGATATTTTTTTATTAACTTCAGTAACTCTTTATGTATTATTACTTTTTCTAACTTTCCTTCCAATCGACTCAACACAATATTATCAAAAAATTTTTCTACATCCAGTTCTACAACCCATTGATTTCCTTCTTCCATATATTGTGCTGCCTGTTTTACTGCATCTTGAATACTTTTTGCCTCTTGATAAGCAAAACTAAACTTAGAAAATTGATGTTCCCATAATGGAGTAATTTCTCGTTTTATGACATCTAATATCACTCGGTCGGTACAAGTATACTTAGAAATAACTCGCTTCTTTCCATTTCTTTTTAATATCTCTACGGACTGAACTGCATCTGGTTGATATGTTCCTCTCCAAATACTTTCCAAAATTTTATCTTTATTCATCTTCCAGTATTCTTCATACTGACTTACCAAAATTCCATCTACTCCACAACTTTCCTTTTTTGCTAACAAGTTTTCAACAGAAATTATGACATTCTCTTCTCTAAAAATTGATTTCAAATTTCAAAGTTCCTCCCGTTTATAAAATATTATCGTTTCTTTTTAAAACTCCTATTTTTTCCTTACTTGTAAACTTCAAATTTTGAATTTTATAAATACAAACTGTATCTTCTGAACATTTTATTAGCTTCTCTAACTCTGCTTTCAGTTGATTTAATTTCCCTTCTGTAATCATTCCTTCAAAAACAGACCTTTGAACATGAGTTAAATATTTACGACAAGTTTTCATTACTTTTACAACACGTTTTGATGACACATCATAAGTAACAATTACAAACATTTTTCACTCCAAAATAAAACACTATACTTTTTATCTTTTTTACATCCCACAATACTTTATAAATATAATAACACTTTTTCTAAAAAATTCAATAATTCACCTATAAAATTCTACTTTCCCCTTTAATTATATATTCATTTAAATTACTTACATAAAAAGGTAGACGTTACCATCTACCTTAATGGACTTCCTATGCTATTTTTTCTATATATTGGGCTTTATTCATAAATATTCATAACAAAACGGTACGTAGAAAAAAAGTTATTGTCCACTATATCGGACTTTATTCACGATAATAATCTGTAGTGAATACCTAAAGGATAATCCTTTATATTGTTATTGTCCACTATATCGGACTTTATTCACCTTTGGGGCACGGTTAAGTGCTAAGGTATATGAAACGCAGGATAATGTTATTGTCCACTATATCGGACTTTATTCACAAAAACCCAAAGGAGGTAAAGATAAATGGTTGCTGTAAGTGCGGCACTCAAGTCATGTTATTGTCCACTATATCGGACTTTATTCACAAAAAATATGTATCCAGCAGCTATACTAATTAAGGCTATAGGCCTTGTTATTGTCCACTATATCGGACTTTATTCACTAAATTTGAAAAGGAGATAAATATGAAACGGAGACAACGCAAAATAAAAGTTATTGTCCACTATATCGGACTTTATTCACTAAAACATCCAGGAGGAAAATGTATGATAAAACTGATCTTATACGTGTTATTGTCCACTATATCGGACTTTATTCACGGAGGTACAAAAGTATGGTGGCGGCATCTTCAGCGCTTTAAGGTTATTGTCCACTATATCGGACTTTATTCACATTTTATCAATGTTACTAGTGCTGTTATTTTAGTTATTGTCCACTATATCGGACTTTATTCACAGTCGGGATAGTCATTGGAATTATTGGAATTATCGCGTGTATTAAGTTATTGTCCACTATATCGGACTTTATTCACTTTTTTTATCGATACCATTAATAGTTTTAGTTATTTTTTGTTATTGTCCACTATATCGGACTTTATTCACAAGAAATATAAATATTTTTTCTAAAAAAAGAAAGGTTATTGTCCACTATATCGGACTTTATTCACTGGAAAGCAAAAAAACTAATGCTACATTAATTGCAGGTTATTGTCCACTATATCGGACTTTATTCACTTAGCATAAAGAAAGGAGAATATATCATGAAGAAAAAAAACACTCTTCGTTATTGTCCACTATATCGGACTTTATTCACGTAACTAATAGTAGAACTTTCTCCCGTACCTAAATAAGGAGGAAAAATGTTATTGTCCACTATATCGGACTTTATTCACGGAGAAAAATTATGGAAAAAAAATCAAAAATAACTTTAGTAGTAGTAGCAGACGTTATTGTCCACTATATCGGACTTTATTCA
>CALASV010000181.1 GCA_937888895.1 uncultured Clostridia bacterium
ATCGCAAACCAATTAGCAGAACATGATATCAATGCTTCTTCTATTATAAAAGAAGAGACAAAACCTACTATAGCTAAATCTGCTTCTTCCAAAAAGAAAGAAGAAGTTTCTGGTCAATTAAGTTTATTTTCCGATATTGATTGTTCCGAAATAATAGAAGAATTAAAACATATTGATATTTCTAGAATAACACCAATTGAAGCATTAAATAAATTATATGTGTTACAAGAAAAGGTAAAATAATATGAGTAAAATCACTGTGTTAGACCAAGCTACCATCAATAAAATAGCAGCAGGAGAGGTTGTAGAACGACCTTCTTCTGTTGTAAAGGAATTGGTTGAAAATGCGATAGATGCAAATGCTACAGCAATTACAGTAGAAATCAAAGAAGGCGGCATTTCTTTTATTCGTGTAACGGACAATGGGGCAGGCATGGAAAAAGAAGATGTTGCTACAGCATTTTTGCGTCACGCTACAAGTAAAATAAAATCGGCTCTTGACTTACTTTTGGTTGGAAGTCTTGGATTTCGTGGAGAAGCACTTTCTAGTATTTGTGCTGTTTCTCAAGTAGAGCTTTTGACAAAAACAAAAAATGATTTTATAGGAACAAGATATGTGATAGAAGGTGGAGAAGAAAAAATACTAGAAGAAGTCGGATGTCCTTCTGGGACAACTTTCTTAGTTCGTAACCTGTTTTATAATACACCTGCTAGAAAAAAATTTTTAAAAAGTGCTGTAACAGAAGGTGGACATATTAACGAACTTTTGGAGCGATTAGCATTATCTCGACCTGAAATTTCTTTTAAATATATGAATAACGGAAAAACGATATTGCATACAACAGGAAATAAAGATATAAAAGAAATTATTTACTATGTTTATGGTAAAGATATCGCTTCCTCTGTAATTCCTATTCCAAATACGAATGATGATGCTGAAATAAAATTAACAGGATATATTGGAAAACCAGTCATTGCAAAAGGAAACCGTAGTCATGAAAATTATTTTGTAAATGGTAGATATGTAAAATGCAATATTATCACAAGAGCAATCGAAGATGCGTATCAATCGTATATGATGGGACACAAATATCCTTTTACAGTAATACATATCACGGTACCACCAGATTTTATTGATGTAAATGTGCATCCAACGAAAATGGAACTTCGCTTTGCTGACAACGAAAAAATGTATCATATTGTATATGATACAATTCGTAATACATTATCAGGCAAAAATATGATAGTTCCTGTTTCTTTTTCAGAAAAGGAAGATAAAAAAGTACAACAACAGCAATTATACCAAAGACAAAAAACTTATATTCCAGAACCATTTGAAGTGAGAAGAAAAGAACAAACTGTTCCAATCGTACAAGAAACTATATCAACTTATCAAGCTACAAAACCTATTATTTCAGAAACTATTTCTTCTGCTACCAAATGCGATAGATATGATATGTACGATAGCAAAGAAGATAACGTAATAGTAAAACAAGAACCAAGTATTTCGATACAGGAAAATAAACCATTTGTTCAAACAAAACAAATAGAAAACCAAGAACAATTAGCATTACCTATTGATTTATTATCCAAAGACAATAAAAAAGAGTTTCATTTGATTGGTCAATTATTTGCAACCTATTGGTTAATTGAAATGGAAGAACAATTATTTATTGTTGACCAACACGCAGCACATGAGAAAGTGTTATTTGAACGAATGATGCAAAAATTACATCAAAAAGAAGAAATCATAACACAAAACTTAGTGCCTCCGATGATTCTTTCTCTTACTTTACGAGAAGCAGATTGTCTAAAACGAAACATTGCTATTTTTGAAAAGATAGGTTTCATTTTAGAGGATTTTGGAGGATTAGAATATAAAGTAACTGCTGTACCTGCTGATTTTGTAACTGTAGATAATAAAGAACTTTTATTAGAAGTATTAGATACACTATTAACCGATAGAGAGTTTAAAAATGCTGATATTGTTTTAGAAAAAGTAGCTTCTCTTTCTTGCAAGGCAGCAGTAAAAGGAAATCATCGTATGTCAGAACTAGAAGCAAAACAACTCATTTCTGATATGTTAACATTAGAAAATCCTTATCATTGTCCACATGGAAGACCGACAACTATTTCTATGTCAAAACAAGAATTAGAAAAGAAATTTAAGAGGATTATATAAATTATGACGAAAAAACCACTGATTATTCTTGCTGGACCAACAGCTGTTGGAAAAACAAAACTTTCGATTGCATTAGCAAAAGCAATCAATGGAGAAATCATTTCTGCTGATTCTATGCAAGTTTATAAAACAATGGATATTGGTACAGCAAAAATTAAACAAGAAGAAATGCAAGGTGTTGTCCATCATTTAATTGATATTTTAGAACCTTCCGAAGACTTTAATGTTGTTTTATTTGCTTCTTATGCAAAAAAAGCAATGGAAGAGTGTTGGAACAAAGGAAAAATACCGATTTTAGTTGGAGGAACCGGATTTTATATTCAAGCTGTACTATATGATATTGATTTTACAGAAAATGATGAAGATAAATCATATCGAACTTACTTAGAACAGTTAGCAATAGAAAAAGGAGCCGAGTATTTACATGGAATGTTACAAAAAGTAGATGAAAAGGCTTCCAAAGAAATTCATCCAAATAATATAAAAAGAGTCATTCGTGCTTTAGAATTTTATGAAAAAAGTGGTCAAAAAATTTCAGAGCATAACGAAGAACAGAAACAAAAAGAATCTCCTTATGCGTATGCTTATTTTGTATTAAATGACGATAGAGAAGTTTTATATGAGCGTATCAACCATAGAGTAGACATCATGTTAGAAGAAGGTCTTGTCGAAGAAGTGAAGAAATTATTAGAGGCAGGAGTTCCAAGAACAGCAGTTTCTATGCAAGGACTTGGTTATAAAGAGATTGCTTCTTTCTTAACAGGAGAGTATACTTATGAAGAAGCAATTTATTATTTGAAACGAGATACAAGACATTTTGCAAAACGACAATTAACTTGGTTTAAAAGAGAACCTGATGTTATTTGGTTACACCGACAAGCATTTGAGCAAAAAGAGGAGCTTATCTTACAAGAAATGCTTCGAGTTATAAAAGAAAGAGTAGAAAATTGAGGAAATAGTATGAATGAAACATTACAATCTATGTATCGAAATTTAAAAATTTCGAATGAAGTACTTAACTTTTGTTTTGGAATAGAACAGAAGTTAAAAAAACGATTTGAAGAAATTGACGAAGTAGCAGAGTATAATCAAATGAAAGTAATTTCTGCTATGCAAAAAAATCAATTAAGTGATATTCACTTCGCTGCTACGACAGGATATGGTTATAATGATATCGGTAGAGATGTATTAGAGGCTGTATATGCTGATATTTTTAAGACAGAATCTGCTCTAGTACGTCCTTCCTTGACTTGTGGTACACACGCATTAACCATTGCTTTATCTGCTAATTTACGTCCGAGAGATGAAATTCTTTCCCCCGTTGGAAAACCTTATGATACATTAGAAGGTGTCATTGGTATCAATCCAACAATAGGTTCTTTATCAGAATGGGGTATTACGTATGCTCAAGTAGATTTAAAATCAGATGGTTCATTTGATTATGATGGTATTAAAAATTCTATCAACGAAAGAACAAAGTTAGTTACCATTCAACGCTCCAAAGGATATCAGACAAGACCAACATTATCTGTCGAAAGAATTGGTGAATTGATTGCTTTTGTTAAGAATATTAAACCAGATGTCATTTGTATGGTAGATAATTGCTATGGTGAATTTGTACAAACAATAGAACCTAGTGAAGTAGGGGCAGATTTATGTGTTGGCTCCCTTATTAAAAATCCAGGTGGTGGTTTAGCTCCGATTGGTGGTTATATCGTAGGAAAAGAAGAATATGTAAACCAATGTGCGTATCGTTTAACTGCTCCTGGTTTAGGAAAAGAAGTAGGGGCTACGCTTGGATTAAATCAACAATTTTTCCAAGGATTATTTTTAGCTCCAACCGTGGTAGCAGGGGCATTAAAAGGTGCTATTTTTGCTGCTAGTATTTATGAAACATTAGGATATCCAGTCATTCCAAATGGAACAGAGCCTAGATATGATATTATTCAAGCTGTGACATTAAAAAGTCCAAAAGCTGTGATTGCTTTTTGTCAAGGTATTCAAGCAGCAGCTCCTGTGGATAGTCATGTTACGCCAGAGCCTTGGCCAATGCCGGGATATCATTCTGATGTCATAATGGCAGCAGGTGCTTTTACTCAAGGAAGCTCGATCGAGCTTTCTGCCGATGCGCCTCTTCGTGAGCCGTATCTGGTATATATGCAGGGCGGTCTTACTTACGAAAGCGGCAAACTCGGTATATTGACCGCACTTGCCGAAATGCTCGGTGAATAAGT
>CALASV010000182.1 GCA_937888895.1 uncultured Clostridia bacterium
AATTCCATCCAAAGCTACTTCTATTTCTAATTCTTTATAGGTAAACTTCATTCTTCTGTCTCCTATCCATTTCTTATGTCTACTTTTTTAACAAAATAATCATCCTTCTAAACTCTTCTTCGAATTTTACTCGCTCTCCATCTGTCCGGAAGTCACAATTTCTATTTCTCCACCATAAATACAGCGAAGTTTTGCACCACCCATCAATGGCTGTCTCTGATCGGTTTCTACGCCATCTTTTCCATAGTCCCACTTCATTTTTTCAGGAAATTTAGGTTTACATTCTCCTACCACTCTAGGAACACCTTCTTGTGCTTCTTGTGTTTTTAATTCCTCTTTCTTACAGAAAATTCCTAACACTTTATCTAAAAAACTATCTGGACAAGCTTCCTCTACTGCTTGTTGAATTTCTTCTGCTTTCTTTTTGGTTTGTGGATTTTCCATACTATAACAACCACCAAAACAAAGCACATTATCTTCGGCAATACTATCTTCTATTGTCATTTGTGCTTGTCCTCTTAAAAAAACACCATGGGTATCCCGAAGCACAAGACAACTTTCTCTCATTCCCATCGTACATTTTGTGGTTGCTGTATGAACCACATACGTATCTTGTAATTCTGCCATTTATTCCACCTCTACTTCTTTCCATACAATTCCTGTCACATTTCTACGTAATAAACTTTCTACCACTTCTAAACTTACCATAGGAATAGGAACTCTTTGGTCCTCTAATAATAGAATGTGATGTTCTCCTATCTTTTCTTTTTGTAATACCAATCGTTTGATACTTCCATTTGGATAAAATTCTGTCTTATCCGAAAGTGCATCCATTGGCTCTAATAACAACGTATGATAGACAAAAATATCCCCTTTCTCCTTATTTACCAAAGCCACTGTTTTAAACACCATATCATCCTCATAAAAATCGAGTACCTTTTTCACCATATCTGACACTAAAAAAATAGGATTTTGGATAAAATCAGGTGCTGTTTCTCCCGTATGTTCTGCAAGATACAATGTCGTAGAGTCTTGAATCCTATCTGCATCTTTTTTTAAAAATAAATGGTGTTGTCCCAAAATATCAAAATCTCTTAATTCTATCCTATCTGGAAGACTTCTATCTTGTTCCATCAAAAAAAATCGCATTCTCTCCTACCCCCTATCCACAAAAATAGTTTGTAATTGTTCTGGTTCTAAATGTATAAATGGAAGACTATCCTCTGAAATTACCGAATTTTCTAAATTTGCCCCAGTAAAATCATTATTTTCCCAGTGACAATCTAAAAAAATAGCTTGTCTTACTTCTGCGTTCTGAAAACTACAGTTTTTTATCGTACAATGCTTAAACTGTGCTCCTGATAATATAGCTTCGTCAAAACAAAAATTCTCCAATTCACAATGCTCAAACTGAATAAAATAAAGAAATTTCCCTTTGCAATCACTATCCTTTAACTGCATCTGATACCAAAAACTAGACACTAAATTTGTTTCTTCATTTTTGGTCTGTCGTAACGCTCTCTCCCAATCCAATAGTGTTTTCTTTTCTCGATTTACCTGTACCACTATTTCACACGCATCTCGATACTCGCCCCAATAAATGCCCCATACTTGCGTTTTTTCTATGGCAGAAAACGTTGGATTCTCCTCGATATCCCGAAACATAAATCGCAACTGCTGTACTAACAACGAATTACACTCCATGATGGTTTCTTCTATACAATACTCGATATCATAAGAATTTACTTTCCCTTGATATTTTCTGCTTTTTTCCGTTAATTGCTGACGAATATCGTGAAAAAAAGGAAATAAAATATCTAAAGAAAATGGTACACTTGCTATTTCTGTATCTAAATACCATCTAGCATCCATTGCCTGTACCAAAGCCTCATACGTCTGTTGTAAAATCCCAATCCTCATAAGAGAAAAATGAAAAAACATAATCTTCTCTTTCTCTAACTCCTCAATTCTTACCTTTAACTTTTCTAACACATCTTGCAATATTTGTACAAAATCCTCTACCTTTTCTTCCAAAACTTCATAAAACTGTACCTTACTCTGTTCCAAAATAGGTTTTACTTCTACCCTAAATCGTTCCAATGCTTCTTGTCTCGTCATACTTCTACTTCCTTCTACCTTCACTTAATCAATATGTACCTGTGTTCCTTGCACTAATAACACACCTTCGGGTTGCATTTGAATACATCCACCTTTTACACACGATACTACGGCTGTTTTCTCTGCGAAAAGGTCTAACTCCATTTCAGAATCCATCGTAATAGTATTACTAGCTTCTACGGATAATGTTTTTGCAGCATACAGGGAGATATCTCCACTATTACCAACAAATACACTTGCTATTCCACCATTGCAAGAAAGTGTCATTCCATCTTCTCCCATTTTAATTTCCTGTCCTGATGGATTTCTAAGATACTTCGTAGATGGGTCACTCATACGGTCTGGTTCTTTCCTATTTGTTCCATCATAAGAACTGACTGCTCCAATCGCAATCACATCTTTGGTATACTTTGTTGGAAAATACACTCTCACTTTATCCCCTATCTCTGGCATATAATACCAACCACTGCCATCTTGGGATGCTGATAATGTCGAAAATGGAAACCAATACACATCCTCACTAGGTCGATTCCCATCTATCCCCAAATGAATTTTTACTTGAATACCAGATACTTCTTTTACTTCTCCTTCAAGTGCCACTCCAATCAAATGCATCGGATATTCTTTTTTTGCTAAAATTCCTTTTGTTTTTTGCAGTTTACAAATACAAGAAAGTAATCCTTCCTTGAATTGATACAAAATTTCTGCGACAACTAATGTTTGTCCTGCTACTTCCACTTGTTCAAACAACTCTAGAATTTCCTTTGTTTCGATTTCTACCATAAGAAAGTTATCATCACGAATACTTACTCCTTCTTGTAACCAATATTGATACTCTCCTAGTTCTTTACGAAATCCTATCGTTTGATAGGATAACTTTTTACTTGGAATAGGCAAAACACCTGCATACAACTGTATCGTATCTGCTGTTGGCACACAAGTGATAGGGATATGTTGCATCGAAAGCATTCGTTTCAAAAACTGCCAATCGGTTTCTCGATACTGAATCGCAATCTCCCCAATCGCTACGTCTGGCATAGAAAATAAAATTTGAGCCCCTGCGTATTCGGAAAGAATCTCTGTTGCCAACTCTTTGTATGTCATAGTTACGTTTTGAAACGAACGAGACTTTTTCTTTTGGTCCATTAACATACTATAGGTTTTTCCTTCTACTTCTACATAGCTTGTATTCCCTTTCCCACATACTTTCATTGCTGTAATCATACCACAAAATATCTTCTTTCCTCCTGCTAACACAGTTATTTGGGACTGTTCTTGTACACGATAAATCAATTGTTCTCCCGTCTCTGCATTCACATAACCACTAAATGTTACGATTCCATGCTCGAATGGTTTACAATGTAGTTCTAATTTTTCTAACAATTCAATAGAAATTCCTTCTATCGAAATATTATCCACTGCATACGCCATACTAGCTACCTCCACTTCTGTTTCTATTTCAGTCTATAGTTCTATGGATTTGATTTCTTAACCATTTGTCCTAATTTTCATGAATGGTCATACCATGCAGACGAATCCTTCCTTTTTTTAGTTCTACTTCTGCTCCTGTTTCATTTGCTATCTTAATCGACGTTTGAGATTTCATCACTAATTCATTCGATGCCACGATATTAATCGCTTCTCCTGCCGAAATCACAATGTCCTTCTTTGCATCTAACAAAATTTCTCCTGTTTTCTTTAACAAAATCTTTCCTTCTCCACTTCCTGTCGCTAACAATACACCTTCCTCGGTAAATTGTACTTGATTTCCTTGTGCTGTTTCGATAGTTCTTACCTTTGGATTATCCATTGGGGCAGAAACAGTTCCTTGTTGTGGTTCATGTGCTTTTATATTTGTCACTACATAGGCTTCTTTTTCATCATCTACAGGAAAATACACTCTTACACTTTCTCCTATTTCTGGCATACAGTACCACCCACTTCCATCCGAAGAAGAAGCAACCGTTGAAAATGGAAACCAATACGGGTCTCCACTCCCTGCATCTAGTTCCATCTCTACTTGTACTTTATCTCTTGCCACTGCCACAATTTGTCCATCTACAGAAATACCCGTAAGTTTTTCATTAAAATAGGGCAAAATTTTCATCGCCTCTTTTTGACTTAATCGATACTGACTTACTAATAAACCATCTTTTAATGTTCGTTTCACTTCTTTGATATACCATGAGTTTCCTTTATAACAAACTTGACTACCTAACGATGCAATATCATAACTTTCTACTTGATATTGTACTGTTTGGGCACAAGAAAGTTCTGCAAATCCATTCTCTTTTCTTGCATTTAACTCTTCAAAATTTTGAAAAAGTTCAAACGGATAGGCATCCCAATTCCAATCTTCTGTCATTTTAGATTCTCCCATTTGCAAACGTACTGCATCAAAAGCAGGGTCAGGATATACTGGTGCATAATACTTCGAAAAGATTCTCTTTAAAAACTCCCAATCCGTTTCGCCATACTGCATTAGTAATTGCCCTATCGAAACATTTGGAATATGTAATTTGTAATCACAACCCGGATATGTTTTCATTACCTCATCTACTAGTTCCTTTACTTTCATTGCTGGATTTTGGAATGCTCGAAATCGTTTCTCTGTGTCCATCAGTCTAGTCGCATCCCATGCCTCTAAAAAAAGAATCCTACTATCCCCATCTTTTTTCGTAGAAATTTCATCAATCACTCCATAAAATAAAGGTTTGATTTCTCCCTCTTGAACATATAATAACGTCATCGTTTCGCCAATGCCATGCAAATCATTTTCTTCTATTTCACTATGGAGTACTGCTTCTAAATATAAACTAGCATGTTCTCCCGACCGTTGTCTAATATCCAAGGTACGAATATACGTTGTTTGAATAAACGAAAGGAACAAATCTTTATATGTTATCGCTTCGTTCTTCCACTCCATCTTGTTCTACCCCTTTCTTCTGTTGCATCCAATCATCAAGCTCTATGACCATGGCTTCTAAAAAAAGCCCATACTTATCTACATCCTGTTGCATACAATTATAATTTCCAGCAAATCCTAACCACTGCTCTTTAAATCGAAATAAAATATTCCATACACTACTGTCTTTAGCAGGTACTTCAAAACAAATATATTCTAAAAAATTCAGACTAACTTTTTTCGTAATATTTGCATACATACGATTCGCTGCCATGCCATTGACTAACAGATTTGCCCATTGGTCTACTGTGTTTGCTTGTCGTTGTTCTTCACCCCATGTCACAATCTGACTCACATTTTTATCACGATTTACTAAAATGAAACCACTTTCTTCCTCTTGAGACGCTTGATAAAAATTTTTAAAAATCACAAAAGGAAGTTCCTCTTTAAAATATGGTTTTATGTCAAACTCTAACACAAGTCCATCTTCTAACTCTATTTTTTTATTCTGTATTCCCTCTCTTGCTTCCTCGATAGTCAATTTTTTCTTTTCTACCTGTTCTTCTTCCCTTTCTTCCTGTGCTTTGATTCGACGCATTCGGTCTAACATAGCAATCTTTTCATCTAATCGCATCCTTTTTTCTCCTTTCCACTACCAAAGCATCACTGGACGCTTTCCTTTCTCCTGTTCTTTTTTGTGTGATTGTCCTGATATTTGTAACTTTAACACTTCCCTAAGACCTTCATACAGTGCTTGATTTCCCTCTCTCACCTCTGTCCCTACTCTAGCTTGTAAATAAGTACCAATAAAATCTGCCGAAACTTTTCCCTCATTTGCCATCACATTCATAGCAAAACTAATATCATAATAGTCTTGGCTTTTCATTTGTAATATCTCTTTTGCAAACTGCTTCATAATATTAGGATGCAAGGTAGGTTGTCCATAAGAAGCATAAGGTACTTGAATGAAATTAATCGTGTCATACTCGGTTGCATAATCTTCAAAACTTTCATACCCATGACGAAGCCTTGCTCCTTCTTGCAACCGAAAATGACATAATTCCATTTCACAAGCAGAATCGGGCTTCTTCTCATCTAGTAAGATTCGAGTTTTCCCCTCCACTTTTCCTTCCTCTTGAA
>CALASV010000183.1 GCA_937888895.1 uncultured Clostridia bacterium
TTTCTAATAAGCGATATTCCATAAATTCATCAAAATTAGCAGTTTTTTCGATTTTGACAAATAAGTAACAATCTTCACTATTTTCTTTTACTGTAATTAATGGATCTTTAGTAATTTTATTACCTGGTATCATTTCATAAGTATTTGTATTTAAATTTTCATCATCTTTAGTATCTGTTTCTGTTAATGTAATATTAATGTCTCCGTAAGTAAATGTGTTTACTATTGGATCTGGTGTACTAGATAGCCATGCAACTGTTCCACCTATTACTGTACATAATAATGCTATAATAGCTATACTTAGTATTAATAATTTAGATTTAGATAATTTGATATTACTTATTTTATTTTTTATCTTACTTATCATAATATTCTTCCTTCCTATAGCTATTATTCAATAGAGTTTTCAAATGCTTCCCAAGCTGCTTCTTCATCATCTTCGAAGCCGTTTGCTTGCATTGCATGTGCTATTACTACTATTTTTAAATCTTTTATTGTATTTAATTGTTCACCTGTTATTTCTCCAGGTAATGTAAATGTTTCAAATAATGGTTCTAATTTAATATCTTTTGCTTCACTTTCTTCATATCCATTAACCGTTTTATAATATCTAAATTCATATGTTGTAGAATTGTTAAGTAGATTATCTTCACTACCAATATATATCCATTTTTCTTGATCATAACCACTTACAAAATCTCCTGGCATGAAATCTTCACCAAATATTGCTTTTATTTCTGTAATATGATCGATGGTAACCATCATTCTTACATATGATGTTTGGCTTCCAGCTTTTACTGTTACCAATGGATCTTTTATATAAGTTTTTCCTGGGAGTAAGTGATATTCATTTTCTATTACTCTTGCTGCACCTGGTATAGCTACACCATTTGCATCAACGTCTGTTTCATCAAGTTTGATATGAACATTTCCTACAGAGAAAGTATTTACAACTACTTTTTCATCTTTTGTTAATTGAATATCCAATTCTATTCCATATCCATTTTTTACTGCAAGCGCAAATGCCTTTTTTGAATTTTCAGGTACATCTGTATTATTATCATGAAATCCACGATGTGCATAATACCAACCACGAAACTCGTGCATTGGTCTTGGCGTAATGCGAGGCATAATTGCAAATAAATAAATCATCATCAGTATTAAAATAACCCAACTTATGACTATCATTACGATTCTCCTGTTATATTTCTTTTACTATTTTATCAATCATCTACATCAAAATTTTCTATTAAATTCTTTTTCGCTGTTGGCTTATTATCTCCATGTTTTACCATAGACATTGTAATAAACGCCATTACACTAAAAAATACAGCATAAGGAAACAATGTACGGTAAGATACAAAATCTAGTAGAAGTCCTGAAAGAATTGGTGTCATAATTTGTGCTGCCATAGAAAATGTATAGTAAAGCCCTGTAAACTTACCAACATCTCCACTCTTACTCATTTCTACTACCATAGGGAAAGAATTAACACCAATTGCTGCCCAGCCAACACCAATCATACAAAATCCTACATTGATAATTGGATGATAAGATGGCATAAATGCAGCCATTAAGAAACATGCCCCCATCAATACAATACCTATTAAAATGGTTTTCTTTCTACCAATTTTAGAAGCTATCATACCAATTGGAATATAACTAATAATTGCTGCTACTGTCGCTGTCATTAAACAACTTGCATATCCGCCACCTTCCATTTTCCAAACAGTTACTGCATATCTAGAAAAGGCTGTTGTTACAGCATTATATGCCGTAAACCAAAAAAATACAGAAAGTAAAATAAAAACTAAACTTCTCTTTACTGCTGGGTCCATTTTTTCTTTTCCATTGGAAGTCTGTTTTACTTCTTTCTCTTCTTCCTCTGGATATTCCAATGCTACTTGCTTTGCAATTTTCTTTTCATTTGTTGTAATCACAAGTAATACAACAGAAACAACCATAATTCCTGCTACACCAAGAAAGACAGGAAGATAACTTGGTTGCTTACCATCACCTACCAGTGTTTTAATTAAAAGTAATGTGTAAACACCACCAATAGCACCCATCAAGTTAATAATCGCATTTGCTTTACTTCTAAGAGGCTTTGGCGTTAAATCTGGCATTAAAGCAACCGATGGAGAACGATACGAAGCCATCGCAATTAAAGTAACACCTAACGCCACAACAAAAAGCACTAAATTTCCTGTTTTATCTGCTGTTGGAAGTAACATCATTACGGTAACTGCTACTGCTGTTCCAACAATAATAAATGGTGTTCTTTTACCAAGAGGTGTATCCACCTTATCCGATAGTGTTCCAATAATCGGAAGTAAAAATACAGCTAATACATTATCAATCGCCATAATCATACCTATGACTGCTTCACTTAAATGAAATGTATTTTGTAAAATCAATGGAATGATATTATCATACATTTGCCAAAAAGAACTAATTGCAAGAAATGCAAATCCAATAAAAAAAGTACGCCTATAGTTTAATTTCATAAGTTTTCTCCTTCCCAAAAATTGACTTTCGGAAATTTATGTTGTACAGGTCAAAAAACTAATTATAAATTTACTTTTCTACTTGTTCATACATATTGTATACCACTGTTTAAAAAAGAGACCATGCTCTCTTTTTTTATGGTCCCTCTTTATGTTCTATGTATTATCTATCTCATTTCTTAATAAACTTATTATACAACCATATTACAAGACATGCACCAATGATAGAACCAATAATTCCTAACCAACCTGGTAAAATAATTCCTGCAACAAAGCCACCTAAAATACCAAGAATTGCGTTTTGAATAAATGTACCACTCGTATGCATAATTTTACCTGCAATCCAACCAACTAATGCACCAATTAAAATACTTACTAAAATACCTATAATACCATCCATTCTAATTTGTCTCCTTTCCTAGTTTTTATTACTATATGTATTATAAACTATTTTTTTTCGTTTTTCAACTATCTTTCTTTTTCTTTGCCACAAAATACCTTATTGTCAGAATATAGTATATTTTATATACATTAAAAACATAATAATATAATCCTTCGTTTCTGTTGAGAAACTAATAAATTTGTGCTATACTAAAACTTGTTTGTTGAAATAATATCACAACTCAAAGTGAGGTAACTTATGCAAATCGGATTTAATAATGAACAATATTTAAGAATGCAATCGGAACACATTATGGAACGTATCAAAAAATTTGATAACAAACTTTATTTAGAGTTTGGTGGCAAGTTATTTGATGACTATCACGCTTCTCGTGTTCTTCCTGGTTTTGCTGCAGATAGTAAGTTGCAAATGTTAATGCAAGTGGCTGACCAAGCAGAAATTATTATGGTAGTTAGTACAGAGGATATCGAACGTAATAAAATACGTGCCGACCTTGGGCTTACTTATGATAAAGATGTCATTCGTTTAATTGAAGAATTTCGTTCTAGAGGATTATATGTTGGAAGTGTTGTGCTTTCCATGTATTCGAATCAACATAGTGCCAATGTATTTCAAGCTCGTCTTGAAA
>CALASV010000184.1 GCA_937888895.1 uncultured Clostridia bacterium
GGTATATATTAACACATTTAATCACTAATATCAATATTTTTAATTACTTATATTTGCTCCTTTTTTCTGTTAGTCTGATTTCTTAACTCTAACCCTTATATCTTCGTACTTTTGTTTATTTTCTTTTCATCTCTATCATTTCAAACTCTCTTTCTTGACTTAAAACTACACTACTTCCCAAAATCATCCCACACATATCATAATACTGCACTACAATCTCCGAATATTTGCCCTCAAATTCTAATATTAACAACACAGAACTACACAATATATTTTTATCCTTCTTATAATTCTAGTTTGCCACTATTATATACTCTTTTTCATCACTTATTTCATTTTAATTTTGTTGTGCTAGTTCTTTCACTTCTTCTAAAGTAAGTTTAGAATACTCTGCAATTTTTTCTAATGACAAAATTCCATCCTCTAACATATCCTTCGCGATGTCTAATAATTCTTGTTTAACTAATTCTTCTACTGCTTTACACATAGCACTAACCCCTTTCTCATTTTCTTTAAAATACCTAACTCTATCTGCAAGTATCTTATAATGCATATCTTTTGGATTTTTACAAGCAAAGTCTTTCATTAATAGACCAAGTGGCGAATCATCTTGATAAGAACCATTTACATAAATAATACCAGAACCATCTTCAAACTTTTCTCCTGTTTCTAAAATTGTCCGTTGAATATGATACAATCCTTTTCCTTTTCCAATCACATCATTTTCTGTAATAAAAATCACATAAGTTTCAGGTAAATTTTTTGTATCATCTCCTGCTAGAAGAACATTCGCATCTATCAAACTACTATTATATCTAGCACGTTTCTCTCCTGCCCCTTTATCTGCACGTTGTACCTCAATATTATATTTTTTCCCTTTAGAATCTACTGCATCCACATCCAATCTTATGGAACGACCTTGTAAATTTTTAATGGTATACTGGGTACGAGCTTCTATTACCTTTAAATCCGACTTTTCCATAATAATTTGAAGGACTAACTCTGTACACTCTATATTATCTTCAAAACATTTCGTCATAAAATTATCATCAAACAAACGGAATTGTTTAATCTGTTCCATAATTTTTTCTCGTTTTTCTTTTACCTTCTGTTGCAAAGATACACACCTCTTTCTTCCTTTCTTTACTATTATACTACCATAAATCATTAATAAATTCAACTTAGACCAACACGCAAATTTTCTACTACAATCAAATAATCTACGCATACAATCATAAAAGGATAATGTTCATTTCGATATAACCTATAAAACTTAGAATTGTTAGTATTATTATTTAATTGGTACAATTGTATGTGTTATTAATATGATAATCAAATATAAAAACAAAAATGAATATCAAAAAAGCAACCACCACTCGCCAAAGTAAGGTTGCTGATTTGATTAATTACTATGAATAAGGAAAACCATTTACTTCTGGTTATACCTTTTCTATTTTTATAGTATTGTTCAAAAGAAAGTCCATCAATACACTTTTTTTCAATAAACACTTAAAATCCTTATTCAAGTATCCTTCATACTACTCTTGCTATAATCCTCGCTTTTTGTATTCATGTAATGCACTTATTATCTTCACACATCTGCTTACAACTGACCATAAACTTGTATGAGTTTTGGAATGAAACACGGATCTATCCAGTAATTCCTTTAGCCTATCCCTACTTTTGTTAGACGTTTTTCTTCTCTTCCCACTAACTCATCAATACTACATTCAAAATAATCAGCCAATGCCCATAGTATCTCAATACTCGGATTAGCAAGGTTTCGTTCCCACTTCGAAACTGCTGCCGGACTTACACAAAGTATCACTGCCAATTGTTCTTGTGTCATGCCTTTTGCTACACGCAAGGAATATATCTTTCCTCCAATTGTAATTTTATGATATTCCATAAATAACTTCCTCCACACATTATCTTTCCAATAATTCTATCCCCATTATATGCTCCATCAAAATGCTCGTCAAAGGATAAAGTGTAAAGTCACTAAACTACTGGTTGAAATTTTATCATTCCTTATACAAAAAACACTCCTAAAATTATATGTATCATTGATATGATAACAAAAATAAACATTAAAAAAGCAACCACACTAACCAAAGCTAGGTTGCTTTTTTGATTCTGTAACTATTAACCAAGGCGAACCATTTGCTTCGGTAGCACCTTTTCTATTCTTATTCTATCATTCACAAAAAAATCCATTAATACACTTTTTTAAATAAACAGGTGAAATTTCTAAAAGAAATCTTTTTTTCATTTATCCTATTATCCTTCTATGATTAATTTTTCATTTCCTTTACACACTTTTTCACTTCATTATAAAGGGTTTTATTTCCATTTAATTTTAACAATTCCAACAATTCTTCTATCCATTCTTCACAAAAATAGTGAATACTGAATTTTTTATTATATTCTTCAAATGTTTTTATTCCCTCTTTTTTTACTTTATCTAAAAACATTGGAAAAGCCAAACTTAAATATTCTCTGCGTCTATTTTCTTCTTTGCTTTCATCTCTGTCCCAAATAAATCCCATACGATTCTTCAACCCTAAATAAAGAAGTTTGTCAATTTCAATACTTTCTAAATCAAAATAATCTTTTAAATATACTTTTCCTTCTTCTTGTTCTTCACCAATATAAGGATATTCACTTAGGCATTTTTCTCGTTCTAATGCACTTTCAATTACATCTAATGGAGAACTTGGCTTATTCAAACAGCAGAATTTATATTTTTTTCCACTTCCACAAGGACAAGGTTCATTTCTTCCGACTTTATGAACTATATTTTGTCCTTTCATCATTTTCATAAGTTTTTCAAATTCTTTTCTTTTTTCTTTTTCGTCCATCAAATTCGGTTTAGAATCCTGTTCAAACATAGCCCAATGTTTTAATGTTTCTGCTGCTTTAATCGAGTCTTTACAAAACCTTTTTTCATCTTCTCTATACTCAAACATATAATCTAAACAAGAATCATACCATCCAAGAATTGTTTCATCCATTAACTCATTATCCAACATATATCTTATTTCTGGAAGCATATCTACGAAATGACACTGACAAATTACTTCTGCTAATCCATCATAAAAATAACTATATTCTTCTCCACTATACACTCCTTGCCTTAGAAATGCTTTCCACTCTTTTTCTTCTAAAGTACCATCTAAATATAACTGCCCCATAACTTCTAACAACTCTGATCGAACAAACTCATCCACAGATTCATTTAGAATCGTATTTTTAAGAAGTTCCATATCTCCATTATATGTATGATAAACAATATCTTTAAAACCATCTGTTGTTAAATCACCAATAAGACAATCTAATACCTTACTTGGCAGTAATGCAACCTCTACAATTTTAGGAAAAAATTCCCTGTCTTGAAACTCTCCAAG
Organism: uncultured Clostridia bacterium; assembly: GCA_937888895.1. Lineage (GTDB taxonomy): Bacteria > Bacillota > Clostridia > Lachnospirales > Lachnospiraceae > SIG299. The sequence continues at coordinate 3,408 of CALASV010000184.1, forward strand.
TAAAAACAATGCATAAAAATGAAGCTGATAATCCTCTTCTAAATCATCCTTCTCTTGTAATGCTTTCTCAATAGCACTTCGTAAATAAGGAATTGCTTCTTCCTTATTCACTACTACCATTTCCCATGCTTCTTTAGGAAATTTTTTACTAATATATGTAATTTCTTCTATTGCCTTTTTTAATTCACTCATACATTTTTTCCTTTCATTTATTTTAAGCTAAGTATATCACAAACTATACATAAAATATAGATATTTCTTTATTATGGCTAATATTTTAGGTTGCAAAAGTTCGAACTACTTTCTTGAAAATGCCACACAATTATCCTCTATCCTTTACTAACTTCCATACTTTTTGTATTTCATCAGGAATCCGTATTTTTCTAGGACACATAGAAAGGCATATCATATTCGTGCATTGATTACACCATTTCGCACTTTGTTCTATACTCATACTTAATTTTTTTAATGCCCAATTATCTTTTCCCATAAAATAATAATGATATTGTCGAAATATTGTATGAATTTCTGTCCCATAAAGACAATAACATCGTTGGCAACGATTACAAGGTATTGTTTCAAATTCTTTTTCTAATACAGATAATACTTCTTCAAAAGAAGGAATATCTTCTTTTTTTCTTTCCCATGCAAATGCCTCTTTTGCTTGTTCTATTGTCCCTATCCCAATTAATGCCGTAGAAATAGGATAAGACAACACCGATTGAATTAACATTTTCGTAGAAAAGAAAGAAGGTAAAATTCCTGCAGCATATACTTTATTGATTAAAATTCCTTTTTTACGAAATAGTGGTTCTGCTTCTATTCTTTCTAACATTCCTCGTTCTAATAAATTACCACTACCTTGTAGTACATCTACACGCAAGTCGTTAGCACCACGAAATAAAATATCATAATAATGAGAAGCAATTCCTGTAAATCGTATTCTTCCTTCTTTTTTTAATTCTACAAGTGCATCTAATGCTCCACCTTTTTGAAATACCTCTTCTTCGTTCTTTGTATCTACTTGATGTACAAAATATAAATCTGCCCAAGTGCCTAAATTTTCACAAGATGTTACAACTGCTTGATACATCGCATTCCCATCAAAAAATCGAGCTTTATCCGAAATAATAATTTTTTCTCTACCAATATAATTGGCAAATTTTCCTAGTTTTAACTCTGCATCACCATATTCTGGTACAATTGCTGTATCATATAAATTACAACCAAGCAAATAGGCATATTCCATAACTTCAATTGCCGTCTTATCATCTAAATTGTAATAATTTGGTAATACTGGTGCATTTCCATATAAAATGGGAATCGTTCCAAAACTTGTTTCTGATACAAATAATCCAGTACTTCCTAATTTTCTATACTGCATAGCTATACCTCTAATTTATGACAAAAAGCAAATGCCTCTTTTCCAATCTTCTTTACTGTGGAAGGAATAATTAGCTTTTTTAAATTATGACAACGATAAAAAGTTTTCTCCTCTATTTCCTCTACGCCCTCTGGTATACAAATCTCTTCTAAAGAAGTACAATGTTCAAAAGCTTTCATTCCAATTTGTTGCAAGTTATTTAATCCTTCTATATTCTGTAACATCCCACAACCTGAAAAAGCCATATCTCCAATTTGTTCTACACCTTGTGCTTGATAAATATGTTTTAACCATTTACAACCTGCAAATGCTCGTTTTCCAATTTTTGTTACAGATAATGGTAATGTCACTTCTGTTAATAAATTTCCATCTTGAAACACTCCATCTCCAATTGCTCTAATTCCTTCTGCTATATGAAGCCTAGAAATATTGCCTGTACATTCTATTAGCACATCATGTTCATCTGTTTTAAAACAATGAAATGCATCCATAACAGCTTGTTTTGCTATCGTAGGAAGTTCTTTTTTTCGGTCTACAATTCCTGTTATTGATATACAAGTACCATCTGCCAATATAACTTCTTTTAAATAAATACAATTTCGAAAAGCGTATTCTTCTACTTTCACTTTTTCAGATAAAAATCGTATTCGTTTTATATTCATACCATTAGCAAATGCCCATCCACAAACCATAAAAATATCTTTATCAACAATTACCTCACCATTACAACTAGAACCATCTAAAAGCATCTGATTTACTACTACCATTGGAGAAATTTGTCTTTTTTTCTCTAACCAAGCTGTTCCATGAAATGCTCTTGCACCAATATATTCTACACTCTTTGGTATTTCAATTTCTTCTAACATTAAAACATCTCGAAATACCTCTGCCTCTATGCATTTTATTCCATTTGGTATTTTTAAAAACCTACCAGAACCACTATATTTACAAATAATTTCTTCCTTCTCTACTTCAAAACAACTAACAGCACTGTAAAAAATCATTCGAACTATTTGAGGGATATGTTCAGAAAAAATATCTTTGTAAGTGGAAAATTCCCACTCTTTTTCTAAAAAAATTACCTTTTTTAATCCCGTACAACCCAAAAAAGCATATTCTTTTAAATCAATACTACTATTTATTGTAATTTCTTCTAAACATCCACAATCTTCAAAGGCATGTGGCATAAAACAAATGTTATTTAGAAAATCAACTTGTCTTAAACTATTGCAATCTTCAAAAGCATACTGTTCTACACAATGAACTTTATCAAATGAAAAATACTCTAATGTTTCACAACCACTAAAACACCATGCCTTTACTTCTTCTACATCTTCACAAGTAACTTTCTTTAAGCTACAACATCCTTCAAATACACGCTCTTTTAGTATAGAAAGTCCTACTATTGTAACATTTGTCAAATCTCTACAGTAAGCAAATGCTTTTGTACCTACATATTGTGTATTTATAATGACATTTTTTAAAGAACTACACTTTTCAAATGCTCGTTCCCCTATTTGACAAGATTTTTGTGGAAATTTTACTTCTACAAGTTCACTACAACCAAAAAATGCCCCTTCTCCTATTTCCAAAAGACTTTCTGGAAGTACTACTTTTGTTATTGCACAATTTCTAGAAAAAGCAAATGGTACAATTCTTGTGATTCCTTCTGGTATATAAATTTCACCATTACAATCCCTTGCTTCTACCACTACTTGTCCAACTACTACTAATTTATCTATTTTATGTTCCAAAAATAAAGTTTCCTCAAATGCTCGTTCCCCTATTTGAACATTTTCTTTTACTATACTTGGTTGCAAACTGCTACAACTACAAAAAGCTTCTTTTCCAATAGAGATTACTTGTTCTAAACAGATATTCTGAAGTTTTGTACAATGATAAAATGCTCTTTCTCCAATGATATGCCATTTTATAGCTGTTTCTATTACTTCTAATTCACAACAGCCAGAAAAAACTTCTGCTTCTATCGTTTTTACATTACTTTGCCAAACTACTTGATGTAACTTACAACAACCTTTCCATGTAGCTGGTCCAATCCATATAACACTCTTTGGAATATGTATTGTTGTCAATTTTTTATTCCCATAAAAAGCTCCACCTGCTATTATTTTCACCTTCTCAGATAGATAAACTTCACCTGCTAAATTTCTCCCATCCCAAATAATTTCTTGCAGTTGTTCTTGCCCTTGTACTAACCAATGTTCTAAAAATGGTGTTTTCTCCCACACATTTCTTCCAACAGATTGTAAACTTTTTGGCAAAATTACTTGTTTCAAAGAAGTACACCCATAAGCAAACTTATCTGAAATATGACAAACACTCTCTCCCAAAGTCAAATATTTTAATTTAGTACATCCAAAAAAGATACCTGTTCCATAATTTTTCCCATTACTAAACACTTCTACTTTTCTTACACCACTTTGTGCAAAAGCTAAGTTTCCTACAAATTCCACCTGTTTTTGTAATACAATCTCTTTTAAACTGCCACATTGATAAAATGCCATTTCTTTTATAGAAGTAAGACTTGTTGGAAAAAAAATTTCTTTTAATGAACAGCATCCATAAAATGCCATTGCTCCTATTTCTTCTAAGCATTCGCCTAACTGTACTTCTTTTAATACTTGACAATGTTTAAATACATTACTCTCTATTTTTTTCAATTTAAACACTATTTTAGTTCTCTTTTTTTAACATTTTTTTCTTCATTTAATGCTGTTGTCATAATAACTTTTACTCTGTCTTTTTTAGAAATACCTCTTTCTGCTTCAATATCTCTAATTGCTTTTAATACTTGATACCCATCTAATACCGGCATCATAACATCTAAACAAATAAGGTCATATGGTTCTCCATCTTCTAAAGCCATCATAAAAGCATCTACTGCTTCCTCACCATCTACGGTAACTTCACAATCACCATACTGTGACAAATATTTGTCCATAAATTTACGACTAGCAAAATCATCTTCTGCAAGTAATATTTTCATACTACAATCTCCTTTCTGCCTTTTGCATTTTACTTTTTATTTTAAATACCATC
>CALASV010000185.1 GCA_937888895.1 uncultured Clostridia bacterium
CTGCTTGTTCGATTGCTTTATGGTTTGTTTGATTATATACTCCCATTAAAATAGAAATTTCTACCATAAGTTATTCATCTAATTCCTCATAAATTTGTTGCATTGTTTTATTCACTTGTACACTACTAAACCGTTGCGCTGTGTCCAAACAATGTTTCTGCATCATTTCATATTCTTTTTTTGGTAATTGATACAATTTTTGAATAGCTTTTGCTATTTCTTTGGCTGTATTATCCCAAACGACATAGCCATTCACTCCATCTTGCATATATTCTCTTGTCCCCCTATTATCTGATGCGATAACGGGAACTCCTGATGCCATTGCCTCAATTGCAACAACTCCTAATCCTTCTCGAAGTGATGGAAATATCATCGCATCTGCTATATTTAATATTTCTGGAATATCTTCTCGAAAACCAGCTAATGTCACTTGCTTCTCTATTCCTAATCGTTTTGCTTGTTCTAGTAATGGAACTTTTTCAATCCCTTCTCCACATATAAAATAATGTAAGTTTACTTCCTTTAATATTCCTATTGCTTCTACGACAACGGTATGATTTTTATTCCAGTTTAATTCTCCAACAGAAACAAGCAAAAAAGCATCGTTTGGTATTCCAAGTTCTTTTCGTTTTTCTTCTTTTGTTACCGAAATGGAATTATATTTTGCAAGGTCAATTCCTACACTGTCTATTTTATAGACTTTTCCTTTTGTTCCATTTCTTTTTCCTAAGGATAATTTTTTTGCATTTTGAAAATCTTCTTCATTAATCGTAATTAAAACATCGGTATAATGTGCTAACCATCGTTCCATTGGATAAGATACAAGCCAAAAATTCAATGATGCACCTTTATAAAAATGAAATCCATGTGCTGTATAAATCACTTTTGTTCCTTTGTTTCGATAAAACCTTGCCACCATTCTTGCTAGAACTCCTCCAACGGGTGTATGACAATGTACTAAAACAAACTTCTGCTCTTTCATCAATTGTTTTAATTGCAAATATGCCTTCGCATTTTCTTTGAGGTCAAAAGGAGAACGGGAAAAATCAATTTGATGTAGTATTAGTCCTGTTCCATCTAACCGATGATTATCTTCTCCATAACTTACATTATGAAAATTGGAAGCAT
>CALASV010000186.1 GCA_937888895.1 uncultured Clostridia bacterium
TAAAATGGTGAGAGTATGAAAATATTAAAATGGCCAATTTTATATATTATAATTCCATATTTAATCATGTTTATATGGGCAATCATTTATACAATGACAGGAAATAGTATTGAAACATTTAACTTATTTTTAGACAAATACGCTATATTTCTTACTATTTCAGTTGCTTTAATATTTATACCATTATTAAAACATAATTATAAAAATGTTTAAATTAAATACTCGAATAAATGATAAAGTAAAAAAATATTCACTTGGTATGAAACAAAGATTAGGTATTGCGATTGCATTAGCAGGTGACCCAGATTTTCTTGTTTTAGATGAACCTATCAATGGACTTGACCCTCAAGGTATTGTAGAAATGAGAGAGTTGATTTTGAAACTAAATCGAGAGAGACAAATGACAGTATTGATTTCTAGTCATATTTTAGATGAGCTTTCAAGGCTTGCGACACATTATGGAATTATTGATAGTGGACGTATGGTAAAAGAGTTAAGTGCCGAGGAATTAGATAGTGCTTGTCGTAAATGTGTCCGTATGGAAGTAACAAATACAAAAGTGTTAGCTTGTGTATTAGATAGTATGAACTTGGAGTACAAAATTATTTCTGAAACGATTGTTGATGTATTTGCAAAAATCAATGTAACACAATTGACAATAGCATTAGCGAAAGAACATTGCGAAGTATTATCTATGCAAGAGAAGGATGAAAGTTTGGAAAGCTATTACATTTCTCTCGTAGGAGGTGGCAATCATGATTAAACTTCTTCATGCAAATTTTTCTTGTATTATCAAAAATAAACTATTTTGGCTTTGCCTGTTAGTAATGGTTGGTGTACCTCTATATGCTGTTGGGGTACGTTATTATGACTATCACATCGCAATGGAATCTATATGGGAAACAGCAGACGGATTATGGTTTGTAGGTGGTATATATCTAGCAGTTATTCAAGCTGTATTTGTTAGTATGTTTATAGGTACTGAATTTAGTGAAGGAACTATTAGAAACAAGCTGATGGTGGGACATACTCGTAGTGCAATTTACTTTTCAAATTTGATTGCCTGTTCTATGGTATCACTTTTCTATCATCTTATCTATATTGTTGTGTTATTTGGTGCAGGTTCATTGTTGCTGAAATCATGGGATACTCCGATGAAGACATTAATGATTTTGACGGCGTTGAGTTTGATAACAGTAATAGCCCTATCAGCTATTTTTACTATGTTAGCTATGTTAATACACAATCGTTCGGTTAGTGCAGTAACAGCAATGCTTGTGGCAATGGCAATGCTGATGAGTGCAATGACAATTGTTGCTATGTTGAATGCGAGAGAGTACATTGATAATGCTTTTGTAATGAATGAGGTTGGTGAATTAGTGCAAGGTGACCCAATTCCAAATCCTAAATATCTTACAGGTACTAAGCGAGAAGTATACCAACATATTCTAAATTTAATTCCTATAGGACAGATGTTGCAGTTTGGAAATCTACAAGATGTTTCTTCCATGTATTTTTTTCCATTGTATGCTATGATTGTTGTGATGGTATGTACAGGAGTAGGACTTATGATATTTCAACGAAAAAATATTCGATAAAGACAAATTGTTGAGTAATCAAATACATAGAATGATAGGCTTAAATATAGATAAAAATGGACACGAGTTACAATATTTTTTAAAGGAGTTTTTATGAAGTATTTGCTACTAATCATTATTGGAATATTACTTTTTATTATTTTTGTATTGTGTATAAAGGTTTCTGTTTTACATAAATCTACCCAAGAAATTATAGAAGCATTCCATGATAGATTAACAACAGATACGAATACTCTCATTGGCATTTCTACAAGAGATACTTATATGCGAAAGTTAGTTTCTGATATTAATAAGGAACTTCGCTTACTCCGTAAAGAACGGCATCGCTATCAGCAAGGTGATTTGGAACTAAAAGAAGCCATTACAAATATTTCTCACGATTTAAGAACGCCTTTAACAGCAATCCATGGATATCTTGACTTATTAGAACGAGAAGAAAAAAGTGAAACTGTGAAGTGTTATATTTCCCAAATTCAAAACAGAACAGAAGTATTAAAAAATATGACAGAAGAATTATTTCGATATAGCATTGTGACATCTTCTAGGCATCTGAAACTAGAACATATTAATGTGGTTCGGGTATTGGAAGAAAGTTTGTTGTCTTTTTATGCTGTGATGCAGGAAAAAAAGATTCAGCCGAAAATCGAATTACCAGAAGAACCTGTTTATCGTGAACTAGATGCAAGTGCAGTCAATCGTATTTTTTCTAATATTATTAGTAATGCCCTAAAATATTCGGATGGAGATTTATCTGTGACAATGAGTAAAGATGGTCATGTTACTTTTAGTAACACAGCAAAAAATTTAGATGCTGTTATAGTAGGAAGATTATTTGACCGTTTCTATACGGTAGAAGCAAACCGTAATTCTACAGGACTTGGATTATCTATCGCAAAGATTTTAACAGAACGTATGGAAGGAAGTATTAAAGCATACTATGAGGAAGGAAAGTTGCATATTGTTATTATATTTGATTATGAATAAGTAATGAATTAGATTGCTCTAATTTACTAGAAATAAAAATATATTTTACTTTCAAACATTATTGACACACGTATTGATACGTGTTAAAATAAAAGCGTGGAAAGGAGGTAATATGAAAACCTCAGAGCTGATAAAGATACTCAAAAAAATGGTTGCTACATTATAAGAAATGGAAGTCGGCATGATATTTGGTATAGCCCAACAACTGATAAGCAATTTCCAGTTCCAAGGCATAAAGATGATGTAAAAGTAGGAACCTTAAATAGTATATTGAAAGATGCAGGGCTAAAATAAATTCTTATGTTTCTTATGGATATAGAATAGATGGGAGATGAAAATATGGCAAAATATGTTTATCCAGCAATTTTTACACCGGAAGAAGATGGAGGATATTCTATTAATTTTCCTGATTTAGAAGGATGTTATACTTGTGGAGATGATTTAAGTGATGGAATGGAAATGGCAAAAGATGCTCTTGCTCTTGTGCTTTATGGATATGAAATGGATAAAAAAGAAATTCCAGTTCCGTCATCACTAACAGCGTTTCATACAGAAAATGGTTCATTTGTAACCTATGTAGCATGTGATACTTTAGTTTATAGAAAAATGTATAATAATAAGGCAATTAAAAAGACTCTTACAATTCCAGAATGGCTAAATGAAGAAGCAACAGCTCTTGGTGTTAATTTTTCACAGGTTCTTCAGACAGCACTTATGGAGATTACAGGATATTCGGAATTAAAGGCTAGATAAGAACTGTAAAAAATCAGAGATTCAAAATGTTTAATAAAAACC
>CALASV010000187.1 GCA_937888895.1 uncultured Clostridia bacterium
ACATTGCCTATCGTACCACCTTTTACCTCTAAAACACAATTTGTTCCACTTTCCATTTCTAATTCATTCGCCAAAATGTTTTTCAATGTAATTTTCTTTGCCTGCAATTCCTTTGGAATTACAATTTTCTCCCATTCTCCTTCTTCCACTAATACTGTGCCATCTTTTCGTACCATATCAGCACTTAAAAAAAGAACTGTTTGATTTACAGTTTCTTCTTTAGATAATATCAATGGACTTTTTGATATCATCACATTATCATTGGCTAATGCCATTCCTCCTGACGAAGTCGTAACAAGACCAGAAATCAATAACCATGCCATTCCTTCTTTGATATTCTTTCGCATCACTATTACAATTCCTCCCTTACCTTTCACAATATGTATAGCTACTTATTTGAAAACTTCATAACGTACTACAAAATGAACTATATTTTAATTGCATTCTCGTGCAATTATTTTAAATTTTATCATAAAGTGTACAAAAACGCAATAGACTTTTCTAAAATAGTCAAAATTTCTTGCATAATAGTGCAATTATTTTCCCCAAAAATAGACTAAACTAATACAATATGGAGGTGCTTATAAACAATGAAATCACAAAATAGTACTGATAAAGTTATCCAAGTAAATGATATTAACATTGGACAAAATATTACACAACTTCGAAAATCTATGTATTTGAAACAAACTGACATGGTAGCAAAACTTCAACTTTTAGAAATTGATATTTCGATTTACTCTTACAATAGAATTGAAAAAGGTACACAGAACCCAACTGTATCCTTTCTGCATGCCTGCTGTAAAATCTTAAATTGTGATTTTAATGCATTGTTTCATCATCCCGAAGATACACAATAGCTACTATCTCTTTTGCAATGTCTTGTCCATCGGATATTCGCAATTTTCACTTGCTCATAACTAAACTTGTAAAAACAAAAAGGAAACCGTTTTTTAACGATTTCCTTTTTCTAGTTAAAGTCTTATTTACAAAGCCGTTTAATATTTTTAATATCCGTTATTGTTAGACCTGTTTTACTATTTGTAATATACAGATTTTTTACATTTTTGCTAAACTCAGTTCTATCATCATCTAGTATTACATATCGCTTAATATCATGACCTTCGCAATAGTCTAATACTTCTGCCAATCTATCACCAAGGTCTCTTGTTCTTCCAATAATAGACAATCCTTCTGCATCAAAATACTTAATCAAATTCGTTATTTGAGGTGTACATTTTGTTATATCTCTATTCCAACCTTTTCTCCAGCTACTTGTTAATACAATTTTAGTCGTATGTAACTGTTTACATAACTGCCCTAAATTTTTAATACAAGTCTTATCAATGTACCAAGGTTGTAATTGATTTAATACGCCATCTATATCAAGAAATATTATATATTCCATTCTTAATCACGTTCCTTTCTAGTCAACTAATATATTATTTATGACATTTTCGCCATTTCTACTAAATTATTTAGATAATGTACTACAAATCATATATTTATTGCATTTTCGTGCAATTTTTTAAATTGTAACATATATTACACAATGATGCAATTATTTTCTAAAAGAAACTTATAAAAACAAAAAAAGAAACCGTTTTTCATAACGCTTTCCTTTTTCATTAATTAAGAAAAGCGCGAGACGGGACTCGAACCCGCGGCCTCGACCTTGGCAAGGTCGCGCTCCACCAACTGAGCCACTCGCGCATATCTTTCTTTTTAAGTTTTTATTGTTCTCTTGAACACAGAATATATGATACACTACTATCTTTCATTTGTCAATACTTTTTTTAAATTTTTTACCATCCTATTTTTTTCAAATATAATACAAAAGCTAAAAGAAAGACCAAAAAAGTCCTTCTTTTAACTTCTATTTATTTACTAAAATATGTGCTTTCACATAATCAAAATTACTTATTTAGAAACTCTTGAGAATAGTTTCTAATTCTTTCTCTGCTTCTTCTTTAGAAGTAAACACAATTCCATGAAATCCTAATTTCTTTGCTGCCTCAATATTTTCTTCTCTATCATCTAAGAAAACGCATTCTTCTGCTTTCAAGGAATACTTCTCCAACAATGTTTTATAAATTTTTTCTTCAGGTTTTACAAGCTTTACTTGATACGAAATCACTCCTCCGTCTACGATAGGATAAAATTGAAAATTATTCTTTATACCTTCAAAAGCAGTTTTTCCATAATTGGATAATAAATAAACTTTATAGCCCTTTTGTTTTAATTCTATTATCCAATCTTTCGAATAAGAGTATTCTCTTACAAATGTTGCACAATTTTCAAATAATAGACGAATTTCTTTCTCATACATTGGTGCACAAGCAACACAACCTGCAATAATTTCCTCATCAGAAAGTTCACTTCTATCAAATTCATTCCACCATTTTGAATTTCTTACGGTAGCATTTGCCACTTGCTCAAATGCTTCTCCTGTAATCTGAAGTTCTTCTAATAATTCATCCCAACGAAACTTCCCTAATACATTACCAATATCAAAAATAATATTTTTTATCATTATTATACCAACTTTCTATGATTCGTTTCTTACACTATTCATCTAAAAACAACAATTTACCTACTAAATGTAATTATTTTGTTATTACGTTTATAAATAAGGCAGTATCTCACTTGCATCTTGTAATACAATATGTGGTTTATCTTCCGATTTTTCCAAAATTTCCTCTGTCGTTTCTCCACTCATTACTAAAATACCTGTAATTCCTGCATTTAAACCACTTTTAATATCCGTATAAATACGATCCCCTACGACTGCTGTTTCTTCCTTTTTATATCCTAACTTTTGCATTGCTAATTCAGGCATCAATGCTGTTGGTTTTCCAATAACAACAGGACGCTTCCCTGTTGCATTAAAAATCATATCACAAACACTTCCACAATCTGGCACACTACCAAACTCGGTAGGACAAACATAATCCGGATTTGTTGCAATATAAGGAAGTTCTCTTTTACATAATAATTTGCTTACATCCTCTAACTTTTTAAAAGTAAGCTCCGTATCAAACCCCATGACAATGCAATCCACTTCTTCTAATACTTCTGTAATCGTAAAGCCTTCTTTTCTTAACTCCTCTTTCAAAGACTCGGTTCCACAAACATAAAGCCTTGCACCACTATGATGAAGTTTTAAATAATACGCTGTTGCCTGAGAAGATGTAATAAAATCCTCCTCTGCTGCCACAATACCTAACTTTTCTAACTTCTTCACATAATCTGCAACACTCTTAGACGAATTATTTGTCATAAAAAGATAACGCTTTCCAACTTTTTTAATCTTCTCTAACAATTCCTTAGTAAATGTAAATAATTTATTCCCTAAATATAATGTACCATCCATATCAAACAAAAATAAATTAATTTTAGAAAGTTCTTTCTCCTTCATTGTTACAATCTCTCCTACCATTCAAAAGGCGTTACTTGATACACGTAATAATTTACCCAATTCGTATACAATAAATTTGCGTGTGCTCTCCACATCAAACTTGGTCTTGCATCGCTATTATTATCTGGATAATAATTCACTGGAATTTCTGGATTAATTCCTTTATTGATATCTCTTTTATATTCTTTATCTAATGTCACTCTATCATATTCTGGATGTCCTAATACGAAAATATTTTTTCCTTCCTCTGCCATTACAAGAAAAATTCCTGCTTCTTCGGATTCTGCTAAAATTTTGAATTTATCATTTGCTAAAATATCTTCTTTGGACATTTCGGTATATCTAGAATGTGGTGCATAAAAAATATCATCAAACCCTCTGACTAATGGCTCTCTACGATTTCTCACTCTATGACTATAAATTCCAGATAATTTTTCTGAAAGGTCTAATTTACGAACACCATAATGATAATACAATCCGGCTTGAGCTCCCCAACAAATATGCAACGTAGAAGTTACATTTGTTTTCGACCATTCCATAATTTGCTTCAATTCTTCCCAATAAGCAACTTCTTCAAATTCTAATTGCTCTACTGGTGCTCCTGTAATAATCAAACCATCAAACTTCTTATCCTTTACTTCCTCATAAGTACGATAAAACATATCTAAATGACTGGTTGCTGTATTTTTTCCAACATAAGAGCCTGTTGTCAACAAAGTAATATCCAACTGTAATGGTGTATTCGCCAAAGAACGCAATAACTGTACTTCGGTATCTTCTTTTAATGGCATCAAATTCAAAATAGCAATCTTTAATGGACGAATATCTTGGCTCATTGCTCTTGTCTCATCAATAACAAAAATATTTTCATTTTCTAACACCTTTTTTGCTGGAAGGTCATTTTGTACTTTAATTGGCATAATAACATCCTCTCTTTTCTTACATTATTTAGTCCTACAACTCAACTTGACTTAAAAATTCTTCTTCTGTAATAATTGGAATACCTAATTCTCTAGCTGTTTTATTTTTAGAGGAAGAAGACAT
>CALASV010000188.1 GCA_937888895.1 uncultured Clostridia bacterium
AAAGCAAGAACAACGAATATCAATTCAGGAAAAGTTATCAGAAAAGAAAGAAGTGGTAGAACAAAAGAAATCAGTAAAGAAAAAAGAGCAAAGATTAGAAGTAAAAGGAAAACGACAAGAAGCTTGTTTATAATAATGCTAATGTAAAAAAATCTTTTCATATAAAAACATAGAATATCAGTTTTTGTACTTAAGATTTATGTAGTTTATTTACAAAGATATTTTAGAATGATACAATAAAAAAGAACTTATGAGGAACACAAAATTTAAATTTTCTGTTGAGTTAATATGAATGTAAAAAGGTGAATATACTATAAATTAATGTGTATTATAACTTTTTATAATAATATAAAAAAGAGGTTGAAGTATGTTTGAAAATAAAGTCGTTGTCATTACTGGAGGTGCCAATGGAATTGGCAAAACTATTGCAGAAGAATTTCGAAAAAATGGTGCAATTGTGTGCATTATAGATATTGCCGAAAATGATTATTATGTTGGTGATATTTCGAATAAAGAGGTTTTAGAAAATTTTGTTCAAAGGGTTATTGCAGATTATGGAAAGGTAGACTGTTTGATTAATAATGCGTTGCCTATTTCGAAAGGAATTGATGCATGTACATATGAGGAATTTAATTACGCACTTCAAGTAGGTGTATCTGCTCCATTTTACTTGAGTAAGTTGTTTTTACCTTATTTTGCAGAAGGAGCATCTATCATAAATATTTCTTCCTCTAGAGACCGTATGAGCCAACCAAACACAGAAAGCTATACTGCAGCGAAGGGTGGAATTGCAGCACTAACACATGCATTAGCAGTTAGCCTTGCAGGTAAAGTTCGCGTGAATTCCATTTCTCCGGGGTGGATTGATACTACGTTTACAGAATATGTAGGAGCTGATGCTGTTCAACAACCCGTAGGACGTGTTGGGAATCCATTAGATATTGCCAATATGGTACTTTTCTTGTGTTCGGATAAGGCAGGATTTATTACTGGAGAAAATATTTGTATTGATGGTGGTATGACGAAACAGATGATTTATCATGGGGATTGTGGTTGGGAATATCGAGTGTAAATTTCGAGTTTTTGGAGAGTTTGAAGTTGTCAAATAGTGAAGATAAAAGAACGATTGCAAGTGGATGCACTAACAGAATTGGAGGAAACAAGCTATGAAAATTTATGATATTTCCCAAGAAGTTTTCAGTTGCAGGGTATATCCTGGCGACCCGGTGCCGGAAAAGAAGGTACTTAGTTTAATGGAAAAAGGGGAATTGTATAATCTGACGGCATTTAGTATGTGTGCTCACAACGGTACACATATAGATGCACCATTTCATTTTCTTAAAGATGGAAAAACGGTGGATGCTATATGTTTAGAGGTGTTTGTGGGAATGACTTATGTGGCAGAACATCATGGGATTGTCTCTGGTGATGATGCGATAGAAATTATGGAAAAAGCGAAAGGACAGAATCTAGAAGTGGCAAAGCGAATTTTGATTAAGGGTTCTGCAGAAGTTTCTCTGGAAGCTGCCAAAGTATTTGCTTCTTCAGGAATTTTACTTCTAGGAAATGAATCTCAGACGGTTGGACCAGAAGATGCACCAATGGCAGTACATCAAGTGCTTTTGGGTGCTGATGTTATCTTGCTTGAAGGGATTCGATTAGAAGATGTTTCAGAAGGTGTTTATTTTCTAAATGCTGCACCATTGAATTTATTTGGTGCAGACGGAGCACCATGTAGAGCTATATTGATAGATACTGTAGAGAGATAAGTATAATTTTTTATTTGCCAAAGCAATAATTCTAATGTGTAAAACAGTTTGAAAAAGATGAATTTAGCAAAGGATAGTATGGAATGAATGAGAAAAAAAGATGCTCTTGGTGCAATATGAAAAATCCAAAATATATTGAATATCACGATAATGAGTGGTGTTTACCTAATTTTGATAATCACTATCTGTATGAAATGTTGATATTAGAATCTTTTCAGGCAGGGCTGTCTTGGGAATGTGTATTGAATAAAAGGGAAAGCTTTAGAATGGCATATGATAACTTTGATTTAGAGAAAGTATGTGAGTATGATGAGGAAAAAATAACCGAATTATTAAACAATAAAGAAATTATTAGGAATAAGCTTAAAATAAATGCTAGTATAAACAATAGTAAAATTTTTAAGAAGATAATGGAGGAATACGGTTCGTTTTATAATTATTTAAGAACTTTTACAGGTGATAAAATTATATACGAAACAGATAAGACTACGAATGAGTTATCTGATGCCATTTCAAAAGATTTGAAAAAGAGAGGAATGAAATTTGTAGGTTCTACGATTATTTATTCCTATTTACAAGCGATAGGTTTGATTTATTCTCATGATGAACATTGTTGTCTGTATAAAAATAAATAAACAAGTAAACGGTTATCTTTTCAAATAGGATAGCCGTTTTTTATACTTAGTGCTTGTCAAAGAGAATAGAGAAAAGAAAGACAGGTGCTGGTGGGAGAAAAGAGGAGCGTATTGTCTTAGTACGAGTGTAAACGA
>CALASV010000189.1 GCA_937888895.1 uncultured Clostridia bacterium
AGCTTTTGTCTTACGAAGCTCTTTAAAAAACTCACTCAGCATAGAAGAACATTCTTCCTCTAATATTCCATCTGTTAATTCTACTTGATGGTTAAAACGTTCCTCTTGTAATAAATTTAAAACAGACCCTGCACAACCTGCCTTTGCATTTCTACTACCAATCACGACTCTTTTCATTCTTGCTTGCACAATTGCACCTGCACACATTTGACAAGGTTCTAATGTAATATACATGGTACAATCCTCTAAACGCCAATCTCCTATTACTTTCCCTGCTTTTGCAATTGCAATAATTTCTGCATGAGCAAGTGTCGTCTTTTTCAAATTCCGTTTATTATAGCCTCTTGCTATAATTTTATCCTCATATACAATGACACAACCAATAGGTACTTCCATTATTTTTTCTGCTTTTTTTGCTTGGCGAATGGCTTCTTTCATATATTTTTCATCCTGTGTTAATTGTTTACCCATATAGTTGTCCTTTCTATTACTATTTTATTGTATTGTAACAAATTTCCTCTGATAGTTCAAACCCTAGTTTTTGGTATAAATGTACAGCTGGCTTATTATAAGAACCTACTTGTAAATAAAGTGTGATTTCTTTCTTTTCTCCACTTCTTTTCACTAAATCTGAACATAACTGCTTCAAACACTTTGTCGCAATTCCTTGATTTCTTAACTGTTCTACTACTTGTACTTCATAAAGATAAAATTCAGATTCTCTTTGATAAGGTAACAACCGACAGAAAAAACTTTTTTCTTTATTTTCACAAATAAAACTATCTTCCTCTTCTATTATATCTAATGCTATTTCATTCTCTTGGCAAATATCCTTTGTGGAAAACTTTCGTTTCATCATATATTCACTATACACTAACTCAATCATATTCGCCTCTTTTAATAATTTTACAAGCAATTCTCCTTGCTGTTCCACAAGAAAAACTTCCTCTATTCCTTCGTTCCATAAAAGAGAAAATGCTTTTTTAATACATTTTTTTAATTGTTCTAACAGTTTTCCACTTAAAATTTCTGATTGCCTCACTTTATCCACAATCTCTCCACTCTTTATCACAAGTTCAGCTTCTTCTCCTACCATAAAAATATCAAAACATAACCATTCTATCGCTTTTTCCAAAAAAATAAGACTGCCTTCTTCCTCACTATTCCATTGTAACTTATACTTCATTTTTCCTACCTTTGCTTACCTATCTTAATAATTATGTTTTTTACCATTACAAACTACTACAAAACTTTAATTAAGCAAATATTCGTAATCACTCTGCTACTTACTTACAATTTCACATAATTGTGCAAACTGTTCTAAAGATAATGCTTCCCCTCGTATCGTAGCAGATAATCCCATTTGTTCTAATGCTGTTTGTACTACTTCTTTCGTTAATTGTAATTCATTTGCATTTGTTAATGCATTTACTAATGTTTTTCTTCGCTGATTAAATGCTGCACGAATAATAGCAAATAACAAATGTTCATCCTCTACATGAACAGGTCGTTCTTCATGTAATGTCAAACGAATAACTGCGGAACCTACATTTGGTCGTGGCATAAAACAATTTGGTGGCACATTAGCTACAATATATGGCTTTGCATAATATTGTACTGCTAACGAAAGTGCCCCATAATCTTTACTATTTGGTTTTGCTTGCATACGGTCTGCTACTTCTTTTTGTACCATAACTGTAATATTTTGTAATGGCACACCTTGTTCAAACAATCCCATAATAATTGGAGTTGTAATGTAATAAGGAAGATTCGCTACTACTTTAATACGCTTTCCATCATTCTTTTCTTGTACTAATGCATTTAAATCTACTTTCAATATATCTTCATTGATAATTGTTACATTGTCATACTCTGCTAATGTATCATTTTCAAGAATTGGTATTAAATTTTTATCTATTTCTACTGCAATTACTTCTTTTGCATTCTCACAAAGATATTGTGTCATCGTTCCAATGCCTGGACCAATTTCTAATACAACATCTTCCTTTGTAATTTCTGCCGACTTAATAATTTTCTCTAACACATGCGTATCAATTAAAAAATTTTGTCCAAATCGCTTTTGAAATATAAATTGATACTTATTTAAAATTTCAATGGTATTCTTTGGATTTCCTAATGTTGCCATTGTTGCTTCCTTTCTGCATTTTTCTTCTATCATATCATAAATTTATTTTATCTGATATAGTTTTTCTGCATTTTCCCAAGTAACTTTCTCTACTTCCTCTTCTGAAATTCCTTTGATACGAGCAATTTCAGAAACTACATAATTCAATTTTTCAGAACTATTTCGTTTTCCACGAAATGGCACTGGTGCTAAATACGGACAATCCGTTTCTAATACAATAGAATTTAAGGAAATCCCCTCTATTACCTCTTTTAATTTTCTTGCATTTTTAAAAGTAACTACTCCACCAATTCCAATAAAAAATCCCATTTTTACAAATTCTTTTGCTAATTCTAACGAATAGGAAAAACAATGCACTACTCCTTTTAATGAAGTTCCTCTCTTTTCATATTCCTCTTTCAAAATAGTATAAGTATCCTGTGCCGCATCTCTACTATGAATAATGATTGGTAAATCTAATTCCTGTGCTAAAGCAAGTTGACGTAAAAACCAATATTTTTGTACTTCTCGCTCTGTAGAATCCCAATAATAATCAAGTCCTATCTCTCCAATGGCTACTACCCTTTCTTCTTTTGCAAGATTTCGTAACACTTCAAATTCTTTCTCATTTAAGTCTTTTGCCGACTCTGGATGTATCCCTACTGCTGCATAAACAAATGGATATTGTTTTGCCATTTCTACACTATCTTTTGCACCTTGCATTGTAGCACCTACATTCACAATAGCACCTACATTAGCCTCTTTCATTCCTAACAATAATTGTTCTCTATCTATATCAAATTGAGTATCATCATAATGTGTATGTGTATCAAAAATCATAGTTTTCCTCTTTTCTTTATCAAATTAAATAACAGTTCAACCATACAGCTCGATTTGACTGTTACAAAAATAAAAAGCCAAGTGCAATACGCACCCGGCTCAATTCTCTCATTTCTTTTCATACCGTGCATCTGGCTTTGTGTAGATTTCCCCAGACGTTACCATCACAGTTAGCTCCTCCTCGGCACCCTCACGGCACACAGAACATTTCGCTTAGTGCTGCTCCATTCCTGACCTGACACGGTTCACGAAAGACTGTTGCGTAAGACCGAAAAATCAACACCACTTATGACGGGCAGCTCCACAAAAACCTACCCGCAGACCAGATATCACCCCTGCTGTAGCGGATTGCAGGTACAGGGCACCGCTAACTCCCCAGCTGCACGGTAAGTCAAAGTATACCTTGTTTTTTACTATGTGTCAAGTTTTTTTTCTTATCTATAATATATTTTTTAATTTATTGCAAACTATACCTTTTCTTTCTTATTGCTTTTCCTGTACAATATGGTATAATAAAGAC
>CALASV010000190.1 GCA_937888895.1 uncultured Clostridia bacterium
TTTTGGGCTTTTTTTAGCCATGAAGTTTAAAAATTTAAGTAGCACAATGAGTTAAATTTAATTTTTCTTTATGATTCAACAAATGTTTACTACCACTGGGTGTAACGCCCACCCTCTATCCCATTCGATTGGGACTACTTTCTTTAAAATTTGATACGCTCCATTTAAATCTGCATTGATAGGAACTCCCTGATTAGAAATAAACAATCCTCGATGTACTCGTCTTGCTTTGTTATAATTCGCCTTCGTTGCTGTTTCTCCATCTAAAAAACTCGTACCGCTCGTATAACGTTCTTCTGTCAATATTACCGTTATACCTACTTCTTCTGCTTTGTACTGTATCATCTGGAGAAACCTCGCAAAAGGTATTTGCACAAAACTTTGATTCACTACCTTTCCTAACGGACTCTCTTGTTTCCATTCTTTATTCTGTCCTATTACTATCTTACTAGGTTCATATATGTAATCTGATTCCATTGTAATAATTCCATTATCTAATTCTGTCACACAAGTTGTTACATATAAATAACCTACTTCATCTACTGCAATTACATCTGTATGTTCTGTTCCTTCATATAAAAATGGTTCTGTTACTATATTAAAAATTTCTTCTGTTTGTTGTTCTAGTATTTCATCTACACAATTTGCACCTAAAAACACTGTCAAGCAAACAGTAATTAAACATAATAGTTTTCTTTTCATCGTTTGCTCCTTTTATATAAAAATGAATTATTGATAAACTCATACATTCATTATCGCAACTTAATTTCAATATCGGACAGAGAACGTTCCTCCTCAAAGCAAAACTCCTCCTCAGAAAAGCTTACAATTTCTATTCTAGTCTTTATTTTCCCACAAGTAATACATTTAGAATAGGAATATAATTTTGTTTCTGTTATACTTTTCTCATCAATATAAATCCAAATATGACAAGGACATTGTTTTGGTTCAGAATCAAATTCTATTGTTGGTACTTTCACAAACATACTAATTAAAATTAATCCAATACTAAAAGAGGTCGCCCATATCCACCTCTGACCAAAAATTTTAAGATAACGGAACGAACTTTTTTGTTCTTGTGTTTGCTTTTGTATCTGTTCTAAAAACTCTTGTTTTCGTTTCGGCTGTGGTGCTTCAAATGCTAGTTTTAATTGTTGTTTTAACTTTTTATTCATAAGAACCTCCTTTCATCATTTTCTTCTATATCCTGCTTTAACTTCTTTAAAATTTTATTTATTTTCCGATAAAGAGCAAAACGAGAACAGTTTTGTAACTTACATATGACTGAAACGGGAACTTCATTCACATAACGCAACAATATCAATTCTCGTTCCTCCTCTGTTAACTTTTCTAGTGCAAAACGAACTGACAACTGTTCTATCCAAACATCTTCTAATGATACCCCTTTTACATCTTTTATCAATGGTGCTTCTACTTGTTTTCGGTACTCATCTACACATAAATTTCTTGCAATAGTATATAAATAATGCAGAACATATCCCTTTTCTTGATAAGTATTATTTTCTAAAAATCGGAGAAATGTTTCTTGTGTAATATCCTCTGCTATTGCTTCATTTCTTACTCTAAAATAACAGTATCGATAAATTTTATCATATTGTTCTTCATAATTCACAAAATAATTTCCCCCTTATTATTTTATTAATATAACGGATTAGAGCATAAAAATGTGCGAAAAATTTTTAAAAATTTAAATAAAATCCTAATAAATAAAAAAGCAGGTATTTGTCATACCTACTTTTTCTATCATATTTACTTCCTATCTTTTGGCATTTTTTTATTCTCCAACATAAATCTTTCTCTTACGTTCAATTTCTCCTATCATTTCTTCTAATTCTATATGTCCCTCTAAATATTCATAAAACATATTGGAATAAACTTCGGAATCCATTGCAAAGTAAATACTACCATTTGCATATACTTCATAACATTCTTTGATAAACGAACTATTAGAATACATAGCTTCATCAGCTAATAAAAAGAAATCTTCTTGTGTCAGTAAATAAGTACAAAGTGTAGAAAGATATTCTAATGTTGCTTCTAAATTTTCTGATTGTGGATTCACAGCAAAAAACGTACAAGTTCCAACATTTACCAATCCTTCAGTTATCTTTGGCACACTCATCATGCCTACTCTATCCATTTCACCTAAATCTTCTATATCTTGTGCATATTCTGGTAAATCACGTTTAAATGCCATATATTCATAAAAAAACTCTGGCAATTCTCCTTGCAATACTCCATTATAGCGAGTTGGCATAATACGAGAAAACTTGTTAACATCTACATTCTGATAAAAACTTTTTATTTGTTGTTTCTGGAATATGGTATGTTTCATACAGTCGCTTCAATACATCAAAAAAGTTTTTTGCTTCCTCTTGTGCTTTTTTATATTGTTCTATTTGAATCAAAGAAAGATTACTTTCTTCTTCCAATAAAGACTCCAAAATTATTTGTTTCTGTTCTAATAATTCTAAAGCAAAATATACTTTTTCATGATTTCTTAGACTCTCTATCCCTTGTGTACATATTTGTAATGCTCTTTTTAATAAAAGCACTTTCCGTTCTTTTTTCTTTTGTTTTATTTGCTCTAACTGATACTTACAAAAATACAATGTCAATTTCGAATAAAATAATGCTTCACTCTCTAAATCAAAGTTATGTTGTTCCATATACTGAAATAATTGTTGATATCGTTTTTTTTATTTTTTGAAGCTTCTCATAAGAAATATACTCTAATACTAAATTTAATTCAGATACAGAAAGTACAAGCTCTAGTATAGATTTTTGCTCAATATTAGGTATTGTTAGTGTTACTGCTTGTTTTAATATAGAACAATATGTTTCACTATGTTTCTCTTCAGTTCCATTGATACGCTCTAACCATTGCAAATACATTACCAAATAAAATTGTTTACTGATAACACATTTTTCTGCATACTGTTCTTTATATTGTTGTAATAATGACTCAGCTTCATAAAATTGCTCTGACTCTAATATAGTAAGTAATTTATTTTGCATTTTCCATTCGAAGTAATCTTCTCTTTCAATATAAGTTTCATAATCATAACTGCTTTCTCCTAATCACTCTAATAGCCTATTTCTTATGAATCGTGGTGGATAAAATTTTCCATTCTCTATTTTACAGATTAAAGCAGAAGTATAAAATCCTTCTCCTAATGCTTCTTGTGTCATATTTTGAGCAATTCTTTCTTGTTCTAACAGTTTTCCAAACTGGTATCCTTCACTAAAAAACATGGTGTTTTCCCTTCTTCTGTTTCTTTTACTATACTATAAAACAAAGATGTCAAACAATTTTTTTAATATCTTTATACTACCTCATTTTCCTCAGAAAGACAAGAAAATATGTTATAATCAAGCGTTTTTATACTTTCATATCATTTAATTTGGTTAAAAAAATTTTTTCTACTACTTTGTCACTTTACAACTATACCTTTTATTTGTTACACTGATTTTATATAAAATTATCGCACATTACTGTGATAAATTCTGTTATACTCTATAAAATGAAAAGGATGTGATTTTTTGAAACGAATGAAAAAACTAACTTGGAACATGAAATGTATGCTTTGCTTACTTCCAAGCTTACTTGGGCTAATGCTATTTTTTATTTTGCCATACTTTCGTGTTTTGTACTACTCTTTAATCAACAATCAATTTAAAAAAGAATTTGTTTGGTTTAAAAATTATATTGATACAATTCAAAACGAATTCTTTCGCCTAGCTTTTAAAAACAGTATACAACTTATTTTCCTTTGTGTCCCTGTTTTAATTGCACTAGCCTTATTAATTTCTCTTGGACTTGCTTTTTTAATTAAAAAATGGAACTTTATACGAGTTGCGTTTATTTTACCAATGCTTTTACCAACAGCTAGTATTGTTTTAGTATTTCGTGCTGTATTTAGCTCCATAGACAATGTACTTCCTCTATATTTACTTTTCATTTGGAAAAATATTGGTATTTGTGTTATTCTTCTAACTGCTGCACTTACTACAATTGATACCGATATTTATGAATCAGCCAAATTAGATGGAGCAAGTGGATTTTACTTACATAGAAAGATGACATTACCTTTAATTTTCCCAACGATTTCTTTTTCTACTTTAATGGCAATTGTAAATTCCTTTAAAATCTTTAGAGAAAGTTATCTATATTATGGAGATAATTATCCACCAGATTATGGCTATACATTACAGTATTATATGAATAATAACTTTTTAAAGTTTGATTATCAAGCACTTGCTTCTTCCTCTGTCCTTACTTCATTTTTAGTAGCAGCCATTGTCATTGTTAGTTTTGCAATTGAAAGGAGGTATCAGCAATGAAACATACCCTTTTAAAAATACTTTTACTTTTATTAGCTGGTGTCTTTTTTCTTCCAACACTTGCTACAATTTTACTCTCTTTCTATGCAAATGGAACGATTGGAATTTCAGGCTATGATACTTTATTTTTTGAATGTTTTAAATTTTATACAATGTTTTGGAACTCTGTTATTTATGCGTATACCATTACATTATTACAACTTGTTGTCATTTTACCAGCAGCCTTTGCTTTTTCCTTTGCTAGATTTCGTATGAAAGAGGCACTATTCTTCTTTTATGTAATTTTAATGATGATGCCATTACAAGTTATGATTTTGCCAAACTATATTGGCTTACGAGATATGGGTATTTTAAATACAAGAGCTGGTATTATTTTACCAATGATATTTTCTCCATTTGGAGTTGTTGTATTAAGACAATATATGAAAAACTTAGATACTTCCTCGATTGAAGCAATGCGACTAGAAACTAATTCCATTATTCGTATTTTACTTCATGCTGTAGCACCACAAGTAAAAGTATGTTTATATGCTGTAGCACTTTTTGTATTCGCAGAATGTTGGAATATGCTTGAACAACCAATGCTTTTATTACAAAATGAAAACTTAAAAACACTCACCGTATTTTTTAGTAATCCAAATGAATTTGGTGATTTAGTTCTCTACCCTGCCTCAGTCCTATTTATGATTCCGATATTACTATTATATTTATTCTTCCATCGAGAATTAGAAAGGGGGCTTACTCTCCATGAAGTTTAAAAAAGAAAAACAAGTTGTTCTCTTATGTTTGCTCTCTGTTATCTTTTATGGTAGTATATTATTTTTAACATTAAATGCATGGGATATTCGATGTGCTAGACTGCCACAAGTTACTGCTAGTCGATTAAAAAAAGAAGAATTTCCCTATACAGAAATACTACAAGATGGACAAGAATATGAAACTACCCGTAAATTCCTTGCCATTCCAAAAGAAGTCGTAGAATATGGTGAATTTTTTGCCATTGATACCGTTCATAAAGATGATTTAACTTACTACTTCGCAAGAAAAGTATCGATTGCTATTGATACAGAACGAGAAAACGAAAATTCTTATGCTTTAGTAGAAAAAGATTATCGAGAAACGATTATCTTAACAGGATATGAAGGATTAGAAGACGGTTGTGAAGTATTTATTGTAAAAGAAAAAGAACAAAAATAAAAATTTTTTATATTATTACTATATTTTATTAACAGGGCGAATACCAAAAACTACTTCAACAAATTGAGAAAAAAATAAACAAATCAAAAACAATAGAACAAATTGCGAATGAATTAGAAGAAACCATTGAAACTATTACTCCATTATATTACCAATTAAAAGAAACTTCCCTTTAATTCTTTACCTACAAAACAATTAGGTGCTGTCACTTTAAGTAACAGCACCTTTCTACTATACTATCTTCGATTATTTCATTCTAAAAAATTACCTATACAATATTTTCTCTTTTCACCAAATCCCAATTGTGTTTCAATTACATTACAAGTTTTACAAACTTCTTCATACGTATCTATAGTTACTTCTATGGTACAGTTTTGATATATATATTCTTCGATTCCTTCCCCACTTTTTATTTCTCCACAAAGATACAAATATTGCTCTGTTTCTAAAGAATATTGTTCGTTTTGTACTTGCATATCTTGTTTTACACAAAACTCATACTCTGGTATAGGAGGAACCATATCATCATCTTCTGCTACTAAGTATTCCACTTGTATCATAAGTTTGTCCAACAGATGCACTTCTACCAGTTCTATATTTTCTACACAAAAACGTACCAAACGAGGTGCTTCTATTCCATCTGCCGAATAAAGTCCATACACTCGTCTACCATCGGTATATAACTGTTCTATTTTACGATTACTATCTGTAGTAGCTATGGTATCCATTGGATAAAGTTGTTTTGCTGTCATATCCACACAATATAAATACTCTCCATCCGTTGCCCATAAATAATCTCCATTTTCTGTTATCGTAAAAGAAGAAATTTCTTCCATTCCTTCTCCAAAGCAATCTTCTATTTCTTCTTTTAAATAAGCATTTGCACTAATAATCTCACTACGCAAATCATAAACTTTTTTCTTCTTTGTTTCCAAATGAAACGTAGAAATAACCGAACTTCCAAGATTGATAGAATATAGTTTATCCCCAGCGATACAATACTGAAATTCTCCTATTTCTAATGGAATACTATCGTCCTTTCCCTTTGTTCTACTGATGAAAGCTATCTTAGCAGGTTCTATACTATCTGCTGTTTCTAAAGGATAAGAAAAATAATAGTTCTCCCAACCTACTTTTCCTTGATTAGTAGTATCTTTTACAGGTTCACTTGCACCAAATGGCAATGTATAAAAAGACACCTTATTACGAATAACTCCATCCACACTTGATACTATTTCACTATAATTAAAATGAATGCCTTGTTCATTTACATTTAATTTATGGCGTTCTCCACCTTGAATAGCACCTAAAGCATATACTAACTCTAGTTCTTTTGTTTCCTTTTTATACTGATAAATATCTCCTGCTTTTTGTTCCTCGGTATCTTCACTTATCATAAAATAAACATAATCTCCAAACGGATATATTTCTTTTACTGGCAATGCTACAGCTACTTGTACGATTCCATCTTTCATCTCATATAAATAATTATCTCTATTTTGATTCACAAAATAAACCGTTTCCTCGTCATCTACACAAAAAAGAGATGCCCCACTATCTATACCTCTTGTAAACTTTCGATTCATTCCATTACAAGCCTCTGTATCAATAGCAATATCCATATGGATTGGATAGCCAATCGGTTCTTCTGTTGGCGTTGGTGTCACTTTAGTTTCACTTTCTTCTTTTGCCATTGGAGTAATTCCATTAATGGTAAGTGTTTTTGTAGAAGATTCTGTTATTTCTTCCCCTTGTCCACAAGCACAACTAAACATAGACAGCAAAAGTAAAATACCTATACTTTTCCAATGTTTCATTTTTTCTCCTACCTTTTCCTTTATCGATTACTCTCCTACATAAATTTTTCTCTTTCGTTCAATTTCTTCTATCATTTCTTCTAATTCCATTTCCCCATCTACATAATCCCAAAAATCATTCCAATACACATCAAGGTCCATAGCAAATGTAATTTCTCCTTCTTTATACACTTGATAATATTCTTTTGTAATAGGAGTATCTGTATATAATGTCTCATCTACTAATAAAAACGTATCTTTTTGTGTTACCATATACTTGCAAAAATCAGAAATATAATCTAATGTCACTTCTAAGTTTTCTGCTTGTGGATTGACAGCAAGAAAGGTCAATGTTCCTACATTTCCAATTTTTTCAGATAATCGTGGTATATTTGTTATGCCAATCATATCAGAAGTTCCTAATTGTTTACTTGTTCTAAAAAAACTACTATGATATCCTAATAATACTTGATATAAAAAATTAGGAATTTGTTCTAATTCTTCTTGTGTATAATTCGGATTATTTATATTTAATACTGGCTTTACAGAACCAATAATATCTTCATTGGAAGATTTTCCCGTTTTTTCATCAATTCGTCTTAATTGTTTTGCATATGTTCGAAAAACTTCTGTATCAAAACTATCATATACACTTAAATATTGAAACAAAAAATTCTCTATCATAAGATAATTAGAAAGTGAACCTTTTTCTGGTTCTTTTGTTCTAACCTCCTCTACTAAAGTTAAAAATTCCAATAAATCCATCTGAGATAAATCAATGCCTCGCATAGCACTATATTCTTTATGATAATATAGTGGGAAAATCGCACTTTCCACAGGAATCATCCAAATATCTCCATTTTCATTAATAGCCACTTCTTTAATATAAGGAAAACAAGCATCTAAATATTCCTGCACACCTGCTACTTCATTCAGTGCATAAAATGCTCCTTTTTCTTTAATATTATAAGCAATAGACTTTCTACTTTCTAATAAATACATATCAAAATCAGTATCCCCTGCTAACACTTTTAATGCATAACTTTCTGGTTCTAAACTAGTTCTTTCTACTTGATATCCACTATCATATAGTTCATAATATCCCTCATGCAATAATAAACGAATTGGTGTATTATTTTTAATTAAATCATTCACTCCCATGCGTTCTACTCCATCTAGACGCATATAAAATAAAAAACCTCGTTGATATGCAAAATTCCCCATAAAAGCAACTTCATTTTTAGAAAGTCTAGTTTCTACATTATTGAGTGTTCCGTAATAAATACCCTGACCTTTTAAAAACAAAAAACCATCTTTACATTGTGTTAAATTTGCAATAGAGTCTTGATTTTTCCTCCATCCTACTTCCGTTAAGGTTGCTTCTTTTGGATTAAATTCTAAAAATCCAAATCCATTCTCCTCATTATAGTGATAAATCAATAATGTATCTTTGTTTGTTTCTACAATATCCATTGGAAAATCAATAGGAATTATTTCTTCTTGTGGTGTTTCTTCTCCCATTTTAATTCGACTAATACATTCTCCTTGGTAAGTATAAAAATCTATATCAGGATGTAACGTATATTCTTTTTCTGGTATTTCTTTCAAACAACCAATCACATAAACATAATTCTCTACAAAAACTACATTATTGATATTACTATATGTTTCAAATTGATATAACTCATTCACTTTCCAAGTCTTTGTATCAATGGTATATAATGTTGGACCCCAAGTAGCTAACTCTGATTTCATGGCAATACAATATAATGTTCCTTCTTTTGCAGTTAAAAAACTAATACTTCCTGTTCCAAGTGTTAGTTCTACTTCCTTTATACAACTTCCCTCCAAATCATACACTTGAAACAATTGAACAAAAGATGAATACGTAGAAATATCTACTGTTGCACCCTCTTCTAATTCTGTAATACAATTAACGGTATAAAGATAACCTTCTTCATCTACAGCAATTGCATCCACTTCTTTAGCTCCTTCATATAAAAATTCTTCTGCACTTACTTCCAATGGTTCTGTAGATGTTTTTTCCACGAGTTCTTCTTCTGCCTGACAACCTCCAAACACCAACAAAACACTAAATAAAATAATCATAAAAACTTGTTTCATACTCATTTCTCCTTCTTCAGTAGCATTGAATTGTAATACAACTATAACATAATTTTACTATTTAAAAAAGAGACAAACTAGTAGAATTTGGTACGAAGTTTTTTTCAGACTCTACTATTTTATCTCTTGTATTATAATCACTTCACAAAAATATAATAAAACAGTAAATAAAATAATCGTAAAAACTCACTTCATAGACCTCCTCTTTTTTTATAATGTATAACAAAATTATACATAGAAATGTGCGATAGATTTTTATAAAAATTCTATAAACATATCAATTATTATTTTATATAGCTAACCTATTACAATAGTTTTCTTAATTATATGAATTTTTATTGTCAGTAATATTCTATTTGTGTTACAATAAAAAAGAAAGGAGACGAAAATGAATACAACAGAAATAGGAATTGGTGCAAATAGAGAACATAAAGACACACTTTTTAGA
>CALASV010000191.1 GCA_937888895.1 uncultured Clostridia bacterium
GCTGCACACATACCCGGAAGATGAGCTGCACCACCTGCACCTGCAATAATTACTTTAAAGCCTTTCTCTTTTGCTGTCTTTGCATAATCAAAAAATACATCTGGCATACGATGAGCAGAAATTACTGTCACCTCATATTCAATACCAAACTTGTCTAACATTTCTGCTGCCTTACTCATTACTGGAAGGTCCGAATCACTTCCCATTACAATTCCTACTTTTGCCATTTTCTTATCTCCTTTTTACTGTTTATTTTGTTCATATTCTTCCAAAGGTTTATTTAATTCCTCTGTTCCTTGTAATACAAAACGACCATCTTTTATTAATATCGTCTTTGTTCCATCTTTCTTTAACGAAGAAATTTCTCCAATTTCGCCATAAGGAATTGTTATATCCGTATGACAATTAAAATATGCCTTTTCTGGTTCTGTATGACGAAGTTTAGAACATTCATTCTCTCTTGCAATAATTTCCTTACCATCTCGATTATATACTTTATGGTCTTCACTTCTCTTATAACAAGTATCACCAATTGCAAAATGTGGACCTGTCTTTTCTGCAATCAAAACAGGAAGTTTTGATGCGATTTGATATTTTTCACCCATAACAAATGCTGTCGTGTTTGTTCCAATTGCAAATTCTCCAAGTGGCAACCATTCATGATGAAATAATAAATTTTCGGATAAGAAATTTTGATTTTCTTCTTCTGTTTTGAAATTCTCACAAGAAAGTTTTTCCGTTTTTCCATCTTTAAACCATATTTTTAAGTTTTTATATTCATATTTTCCAATAAATATTTTGGATACATGTAATAAACCATTTGTTCCTTTTAATACAGGGGAAGTAAATACTTCTCCTACTGGAATATTGACATCAGCTGTACAATTTTCAAACTTTGTTTCTTTTTCAGGCTCTTTTGTTTCCATTAACATTACTGTTAAATTTGTTTCATTACCATTTGTTCCAACAATTTGACAGGCATATCCAGTATCTAATTCATCAATCAATGCTTGTTGTATTTTTATATAAGTTTCATTCGAAAGTGTATTACAACGCACCGTTTCTGCAAAAATTTCTTCAAATTGCTCGCTAATGGAAGGCATTGGATACGCAATAATCGTATATGATGTTTCATCGCTTTTTATATACTGACAAGCAATTTCCGAATAGCTTCTTCCTGAATCTAATTCTAATTTTACTTGTCGTTTATTTAAATGGACCGCTTCTTTTTTATTGACTGGAAGAAAATCCGGTTCTCCAAATGTTTGTACAATCGCAGGGCCAATATATTCCGATAACATCTGTTTTTGTTCTTCAAATAATACTTTTGTATTTTCTAATTCACGAGTAGCATACGTTTTATCTAAATATAAAGCCTTATCTTGTCTATGGTCATACTCATATTGTGGATTTACTTTACTACGAGCACCCTGTCTTGCAACTACTCTTACACCATTTGCTTCAAACTTTTGAATTGCTACTGCCATCATTCGTTCAAAACCAATCGGATAAGATACTAACGCTACGCCTTGCTCTTTTCGATGTACACCCATTACTTCAAAACCACGATATCCATCTACATAAGTATCTGCCATTGCTTCAATATCAGCCTGTGGCATTTGATTTAAAAACTGTGCAATTTTTTCCTCATTTTCTGTAATGTAATCTCCGTATTGATATAATGCATTTTCATCGTTAGAAAAAATAATTTCTTTTGCAAATACGTTTTCTTTGCTATAAGTTTCCAATAAAAACTTTTCCATATACTCTCTATGATAATCTAACATATGACTTTTATATGCCTCTTTCGCATCTTTTAAAGCAAATTCATCATACGATTCATAGCGAACATAAATTTCTAAAAACAATTCCATTGTAATTGTCATAAAATACCAGTTTTGTTTCATTGCATCAGAAATCAAACCCATTAATTTTGCTGACAATGCAGAAAGAAAACGACCTTCTTTCATTCCAAAATGCTTCACTGCTACTGTTGGATTGATATCATTTACTTCATAATTGCTTGGTAAAACTTTCTCATATAATGTTTCATTCCATTGTTTTGACTCTTCTATAGAAAGAGTTTTATATTCTTTTGTTTCTACCAAACGAGCCACTTCTACTACATTTAAAATAAATTGTGCTTCTTTCTTAAAATAATCTTGATATTTTTCAGGAACTTCCTGTATCTGTGCAATTTCACGAATACGTTCTACACAAAGTTCATATCTTTCTCTAATAAAATCTAACTCCATGTTAACTCCTTTTTTATACTCTAATGGCTACACCCATCACATACAATATAAAATAAACAACAAACAATGTTCCATTCAAAAGAATACCTACTATAGAAAATCTATAAGACACTTCTCTTTCTTGAAGACCTTTTATCGCTAATACTGCACCAAAGAAAGCAAAAAAAGCATCTAATATTCCAATTATCCCCATTATCATTTCTACATTTCCGTTTGTTATTGTAGAATAAGTACTAAGTGCAATAAAAATTCCCCATGCAAGTATACTAATTACTGTAGATATAATTCCGACTTTAGAATGTTGCTTTTTTCTAAAATGCAAAGAACCTTTTTTTTCCTTCATGTCTTTCCCAACTTTCTCTTCTAAAACCTTCTTATTGATTTTGATTTATATATGGAATTATTTTTTTATTGAATATATGTTTTGTAGTATAATAAATCAAAAAACCAACAAAACCACCAAGTGCATTCAAAAAAATATCATCTACATCAAATGCACCTACTTTTGTTACTAACTGAACACTTTCTACTAAAAAACTAAAAAGAGCAGATAAAAAAATACTACCAAAAAAACTTTTTCCTATCTTAGAAAAGAATGGTAAACAAAATCCAAATGGTACAAAAGCAATTACATTACCTAGCAAATTGACAAGCACTGTTTTCCACCCTAGTGTTTCTCTATACTTCCAAAATCGTTTAATTTCTTTAAATAATTCCAAATTATATCTATAATGTCTTTCTTCCATTGTTCTTCCATAACTTTCAGAAAAAAATAATAGATAAGAAAGTAATAAAATATATAAAATAAAAAAAATCACCATAGAAAAATGGATTTTCTTTCTAACCTTACTCATAAAATCCTCTATTCTAAACTTATACTCCAATTTGTCCACATCATATATGTTTCTAATTTTAGAGTATACAATATTAGAAAAAGATATGCAAGAAAAGGTTTTCAAAATAATAACAAAATCTGTCCCATCGCTAAACATGGGACAGATTTTTATCGTTTTACTGACGAAGCTCAATACCTGCTTCGGAAAGTTTCTTTAAGATTTTTTGCATTACTTCGGTAATATCTTTTTCTTCGAGTGTTCTATCTTTTGCTCGGAATGTAATAGAGTATGCCATTGATTTATAGCCTTCTTGAATCTGGCTACCTTCATAAATATCAAATAACTTGCAGTCTTCTAATAATTTACCACCGTTCTTTACGATAATTTCTTCAATCTGACCTGCCATAATCTCTTTCTTTACTAACATACTGATATCACGAGTTACTGCTGGGAATTTTGCAATACCTGCATATTTAATATCAAATCTTGCTTTACTTACCACTTCTGGCATATCAAGTACAGCAATATAAGCCTTTTCTCCAATTTCATAAGTATCTGCTACTTCTGGATGAATTTCACCCATATAACCAATCACAACGCCTTCATAAGAAATTTCAGCCTGTCTTCCTGGATGTAAGAAATTCTTTCCTGCCTTTGGATTATAAGAAAGCTTTTCTTTTAATCCTGCTTTTTCTAATACTTCTTCTACAACACCCTTTAAATCAAAGAAATCACCAGTACCATACATACCAAGTGTTAACTGCATTCTTTCATCTGGAAGTTCTGTTAATGGAAGTGCCTTTGGTAAATAAATATTTGCTAATTCATATAAACGAACATTTTTATTTCTTCTATTATAGTTAGTCGATAAAGAAGTTAACATACCATTTAATGGAATCGTTCTCATAATACTATAATCTTCGCCAAGTGGATTAGAAATCGTTACTGTTTGGCGTAATACATCATCCTCTGCTAAACGCAATTTATCAAATACTTTTGGACTTTCAAAAGAGTATGTCATTGCTTCAGAGAAGCCAAACTTTTCTACAGTTTCTCTTGCTAATGCTTCAATACGAAGTTTGAAAGAAAGCTTACCTGTCGTTGCTTCCCCTGTTGGTAAAGAAACTGGAATATTATCATAACCATAAAAACGTGCTACTTCTTCTGCTAAATCTGCTTGACAAAGTACATCTTGTCTCCAGCTTGGAACAATTACTTCATCGGTTGCTTCATCAAAATCTAAATCTACTTTCTTGAAATAACCAATCATTGTTTCTTTGGAAAGATTTGTACCAAGTAACTGATTTGCCTTTTCCCAAGAGAATTTTACACGATGACCAGTTCTTACTTGTGGATATACATCCACACAACCACCAACAACTTCACCAGCACCTAATTCTTCAATTAACTGACAAGCACGATTGATAGCTTCCATTGCTGTATTAGGGTCAAGACCTTTTTCAAACTTAGAAGAAGCATCGGTACGAAGACCTACTTTCTTAGAAGAAAGACGAATATTTGTACCATCAAAACAAGCTGCTTCAAATAACATTGTCTTTACATTGTCTGTAATTTTAGAATTTTCGCCACCCATAATACCAGCAATACCAACTGGCTTTTCACCATCACAAATCATCAATACAGAAGAATCTACAGTTCTTACAACACCGTCAAGTGTCTGGAATTGTTCTCCATCTTCAGCACGACGAACTACAATTTTATTTCCTGCAATAGTTTCTAAATCATAAGCGTGCATTGGCTGAGAATATTCTTCCATGACATAATTTGTAATATCTACGATATTGTTAATTGGACGAATGCCCTGTGCTGCTAATCTTCTTTGCATCCACATTGGAGATGGTCCAATTTTAATATTTTTTACTACTCTACCTACATATCTCTTACAAAGGTCAGTATCTTTAATTTCTACTGAAATATAATCGGAAGCTTTTTCATCATTTCCTGTCTCTTTAATTACTGGAGGGCAAAATGGCTTATTAAATGTAGCAGCAGCTTCTCTTGCAATACCAATAACACCAAAACAATCGACACGGTTAGATGTTACTTCGTATTCAAATACAACTTCATGTAAGCCCATTGCTTCTACTGCATTGGAACCAAGCTTAATACCATCATACTCTTTATTATCACTAAAAATATAAATACCACGTTCTGGTGCATCTGGATACATATCTCTGGAAGAACCAAGTTCCTCTACGGAACACATCATACCGTTACTTTCTACCCCACGAAGTTTACCCTTCTTAATCTTTGCACCACCAGATACTCTCTTACCATCATGACCACAAGCGACACGACCACCATCTAAAACAACAGGAACGATATCACCCTCTTTTACATTTGGTGCACCTGTTACAATTTGAACAACAGTGCCTTCTTCGTCAATCTGTACTTGACATACAATTAACTTGTCAGCATCAGGGTGACGCTCAATCTTTAAAATCTTTGCTACCACTATTTTATCTAAATCTTCATCTAAAACTTCAAAACCTTCTACTTTTGTACCACTGAGTGTCATTGCATCTGTGTACTCTTGTGGAGTTACATCTAACTCTGGTACATAAGCCTTAATCCATGACATTGATGTATTCATACTGTTAATTTCCTTTCTATCTTAGAATTGTTTTAAGAATCTCACATCATTCTCGTAGAGGAGACGCATATCATCAATTTCGTATTTTAAGAGTGCGATACGCTCTAATCCTACACCGAATGCAAAGCCTGTGTATTCATTTGGGTCAATGCCACTCATTTCTAATACTCTTGGGTGAACCATACCACAGCCTAAAATTTCAATCCAACCAGAGCCTTTACAGAAACGACATCCTTTACCACCACATTTAAAACAAGTAACATCTACTTCAGCAGATGGTTCTGTAAATGGG
>CALASV010000192.1 GCA_937888895.1 uncultured Clostridia bacterium
CAATTCTCCCTATCAATCCTCATCAGATGCTTCATACATTCGATAGGCTGCACAAACATTTTTCGCTGTCCCTATCATTTTTAGCTTTCCTTTTTCTATCCAAACAACTCTATCACAATGTTTTTGTATCGTATCTAAAGAATGCGAAACTAATAAAACTGTAGAACCTCCATGAATCATTTCTTGTACCTTTTCCATACTCTTTCTACGAAAAAAAGTATCTCCTACACTTAATACTTCATCTAAAATCAATATTTCTGGTGTAGTTTTCATTGTAGCAATTGCAAAACCAAGCCTAGACACCATACCCGAAGAAAAATTCTTTACCTTTTCTTCCATAAAACCTTCTAACTCTGCAAACTGCACAATTTCTTCATAATGTTCATCAATAAATTCTTTTGTATAACCAATAATCGCTCCATTTAAATACACATTTTCTCTCGCTGTCAACTCCATATCAAAACCTGTACCTAATGTAAGAAGTTGTACTTTTTTTTCATCTACAGTTACACTTCCACTCGTTGGTTTTAATGCACCAGAAATAATCTTTAACAGAGTACTTTTTCCAGAACCATTTCTTCCTATAATTCCAATAACTTCCCCTGTATAGACATTAAAACTAATATGGTCTAATGCCTTAAATTCTCGAAATCTAATTTTTTTCTTTATTCTTTGTATCATATATTCTTTTATACTAGAGGAACTTTCTGTTGCTACTTTAAATACCATACTAACATCTTCAATTCCTATCACTAATTCCGTTTTCTGATTACTACTTTCCATCTACCAAGCCTTTCTATCTAGTTATATCTTTGCCATCACTTTATTTTCATTTCGTTTAAAAATGCCATATCCCATCGAAAATATTCCAAAACTCCAACAAACAAGTGCTATCCATTTTCTAGGCTCTGATACTGTTCCATACATCATACAATCTCTTGCTATAGAAATTGCAATATAAATAGGATTTATTCCAACTACATCTTGCATTACTGGTGATAATCTTGTTACAGGATAAAAAAGAGCTGATAAATACATCCATAAAGTTAATAGTACAGAATATAAATACTTAATATCAGCAAAAAACACATACGCTATTGATAACATATAAGCCATTCCAAGAGAAAATACTAACACAAGTGCAATATCTAATGGAAATAATAACATTGTCCAACTTGGTTTTATTTGAAATACAATTAACAT
Source organism: uncultured Clostridia bacterium (assembly GCA_937888895.1). Lineage (GTDB taxonomy): Bacteria > Bacillota > Clostridia > Lachnospirales > Lachnospiraceae > SIG299. Next base: position 1,204 of record CALASV010000192.1, read on the forward strand.
TAAAACATAAGCAATACATGTATAACCAAAATTAACCAATGCTGTATAAATCCTTGCTAATATAAAAACTTGTTTTGGTAATTTTACTTTCAATAATAAAGTTCGATTATCTACTAACGAACTCATACAAGTATTTGTTGCTGTACTAAACATTGTCCAAATAATAGAACCTGTTAAATAATAAATCGGAAATTTTTCTATAGCACGTTCAAACATCGTTGAAAAAACAAGTGACATTACTATCATTGTCAACAATGGATTTAATACACTCCACAAAATTCCTAAATAACTTCTAGCATATTTTCTTTTAATCTCTCTTGAGGTCAACTGTTGAATCACAAACCAATGTTGTTTTCTCTCTAGATGTTCCTTTTTTTTATTTTCACTCACTGTTTTAATGCCTTTCTGATATATACCAAATATTTATAAATAACTGCTTGTCGCAAATTTTTTTTCACATTTTTTCCATAATTTACAATGCTTCCTTCTATCCAAGCACTTTCTTTTACGATTCCTTTTTTTATGCCCAACATAATAAAAAGTTTATTCCATACATATTGGTTTTTAATTTCTTCTTCTGTTAGTTCAACTGCTATTTCTTGTGTATGTTCTTCTGTTACATCATCAGAAAATAACAACGTACCGTAAACTTCTACTTCTTCTTTCAACGGACTTCCCATCATTTTTTTAAGAAGTAGGAATAGCATTTCTTTTTCTCTTTTTTTATCACTTTCTAACCTTTGATTAGAAACTATTTTGTCTAATTTTTTATTCCAAATATTATCTTTCTTTTCACGTTTAAAAAAAACAGATTGGTTATTCTTGCCCTTATAGTTTTTTTCATAATTTAGCAAAAATTCTTTTAACCAAACTTCCATTTGTTTCATTTGAACTTGATTTAAGTTATATTCTTTATAAAACAAAGGAACATATCTATTTTCTTTCTGCTCATAGCCTATTGTCATACCATGTGGTGCACTATACACTACCTCATATAGACAATTACTAAAATATACTTTCTTTGTTATATTTGTCGTCGGACTAAAATAATAAGTATGATAATTTTCTTTCTTTACTCCTTTTGGCAATTCATATAATCCAAAATAAAAACCCTCTAATTCTTTTTTACATCCTGTATAACCTAATAATTGCTGTAATGTTTTTTGTAAAGAACCAACCCAGCCACTATCTACTAACGCATAGGCTGTATTATCAAATAATCCTTCTTGCTTCAAATAAGCAATCGTATTTTCGTAATCCTCTTTCGAATGTGCATACACAAAAGGTAGAAAATTTTTACTTTCTTTTAATGGCTTTTTTAATTGTTGTACTTGAGAATAAGAAAGAATCTTTTTATAGTTTTTCCTAAATTCAAGCTCTTTTGCCACTATCAAAGATTCTTCCTCCGTTAATCCTCCTCGTTTCATGATTTTCTCAAACGTAACATCAATGCCACCAAGACAAATCATGTCCAAACAACATTCTCCCACTAACGCAAACTCAGCCATTCGCCACGCATAACGAGAACCATACAAATACTTACATTCAATATCATACTCTCTACTCTTACACAACCACTCTGCTGCCAAGTACATTTGATAGCCATCACGAGCAAGAAAATATAATCTCTTAATACCTTTTTTCTTCGCTTCTTTTAACACCCATTCCACAAAACTCACTAAAATAGGTGCAAACACAACAGTATAAATTGCTTCTGCAAAATCTATATTTTTATCAGAAACTTGACCTCTAGCAACCTCATATAAAGCAGGTTCTTTTTTTAATATATTCAAATATTCCTCTATTCTCTTTTCCTGCCTTTGTTCCATATCAATCAAGCATTCCTTTCTTTCCTATTCCTAATTCTCTTTCGTATTATTTTTGGTATCACCATCATCCCAACCGGCTTTCCTACATAAATCAACGTATTCCAATGCAAAATCCCCATCTTTCTAAATCCTTGATAGCGAATTTTCATCTCTGCTATTCGTTGTCTTATCGTTCGTTTATCATACCAATCTCTACATTCTCGATAATAAAATAATGGTTCTTCCATATTGCAACCATACAACCCCTTACAATACAACCTCATAAATAAATCATAATCTTCACACCGTAAGGTATCTTTCGAAACCCGATATCCATTTACTTCTTCTAATACCTTTTTTCGAAACATAACAGACGGATGAATATAAGGAGAATACTTTAAAAAGTCTTTTGCATTTGGTTGTTTTGCCATATTCCGAACTCCCCAAATACCTTGCTCATCAAACAATAATGCATTTGTACCCACAAAAGCATACTCTAAATGCACATCTAAAAACTCTTTCTGTACTTGAAGTCGTTCTTTTTCTGATATATCATCTGCATCCATTCGTACAACATAATTCCCTTTTGCCTGTTTCAAACATTGATTTAAACCATACGCAAGCCCTTGATTTCTTTCTCCATGCAATAAACGAATCCTACTATCTTTCTTTGTTACTTTTTGCAAAAAAGTCCTTTCCTTCTCACAAGAGCCATCATCATAAATCAAAAATTCAAAGTTAGAAAATGTTTGATTTAACATAGAATCTATCGCTTGTTCTAATGCTTTATGGTTTGTTTGATTATATACACTCATTAAAATTGAAATTTCTATTTTATTTTTTTTCATATCTTTTTATTTTACAGTTACTTTTTTCAGTTAAACTACACTACAGAATTTTGAAGATTTTGCAAAGCAACAATATAGTCCATTAAAACCGATAGATTTTCTGTAGATAAGGAATTGACTAGTTCAACAATACTATAAGGTAGATTAGTATTAGAAGAATCAAAGAGAAGATAATCTGCAGAAATATGAAATTGTTTACAAAATCGGTAAATGGTATCTTGAGACATTCCTTTTTTTCCTGTTTCAATTTCGGAAAGAAAGTTTACAGAAATATCCATAATTTTAGCACATTGAGCTTGAGTGTAACCAGCTTTTAAACGGCATTGGCGAACTCTTTGTCCAATTTCATACTTTAAATTAGTCTTCTCCATGTTATGTAACCTCCTTTAAGTATTATATGAGTCCATTTTATAGCATTTTTAAACATTTATACACAAACTAAGGTATGAATTAAATCGCTAGTAGCGAATAAAATACTTGAAAAATACAACTATAGATGTTATAATCTCAAAAGACAGCGAAAAAAATGTAGTTTTATGGAGATAGAATATTTTTTGAATAGGAAGCGTATGGAAAAAAAGCAGGAAATAGGGCATTTAATTGTCACATACAAAGTTAGATTATATGATAGACATTTCGACTGGTTATATGAAACAAAGGAATTATATGCTAGGGTAGTGAAACATTTCTTTCTAGTATTAGCCAAAGAGAAACAGTTGTTAGAACTTTCTGATTTTTTGTTACTGCGAGAGTTAGAAATTTTATGTATTGGAACAAAAGAAATGAAAGCAAATCATATAGCACCTAAGTATCCTTTGATGGATATGCCAAAGATTCCTCTTTATTTTCGTAGGTCTGCTATCAATGCAGCGATTGAACTTACTAGAAAACAAGTTTTTACGAAAAAAGAGTTAGAGTTTGTATCGCAAAATGAGCAAGAACTAAATGCTTTAGTAAGAAATGCTCCTATGACATTTTATAAAGGAATGTATCAAAATTTTACAGATACTTCGATTGAGTTAAAGTTATTTCAGGGAGAACGATTTATTTGGGTGACCTATCCGTTTACAAATAGAGAATTTCCCAAAAATGCAAAACGATTATCTCCTATGTTATGTTTTCAAAATAAGAGTGTTTATTTAAATATTCCAGTATCATTAGAAGTTTCAGATATTCGTACCGTAAAAGAGCGTATGTTAGAGGAAGACCGAATTTGTGCGATATCCTTTCCTGACTATGATGTGTTTGCAGTAGCTGTCATTCTTTCCAAAGAAGGAAAGGTATTAGGAAAAAAGTTTTTTCATGGTGGAAAACAAAAGGAACAACAGCGAAAACAGATTCTTCAAAAATTAAAGGAAAGTAAAGAAAGTCGGACAAAAAATCAAAAGGATTCTTTTGATACTACAACACAAGAAGTTGATTTTGTAAAAGAGGATAAAAAACAGGAAAATAGTTTTACACAAGAAAATGCTTATTTATATGAGAAGCTTCGAAATTTAAATAAGTATTATGTTCATAAGATTAGTAGACAATTAGTGGATTATTGTGTGGAACAAAACATTCGATTGATTGTTGTACCAAATTATGAAATTAGTTTGGATTTGCGAAAAAAACAATATCTTTCTACGGATGCATATCGTTGGCTTGGTCGTTCCATTATAAAAAAATTGAAATATAAAGCATTTGCTTCTGGAATTGTAGTCACTTCGATACGACCTATTCATATTTCAGATACTTGCAGTGAATGTGGGGCAAAAATTAAAAAATATAATGAAGGACATACAGCAAGTGCTAATTATCATGGTGGGAAATTGTTTTTGTGTCCGAATGGACACAGGGGAAATACAGCAGAAAATAGTGCAAAAAATATTGGAAAAAGGTTTTTAGTCTTATTTATGGAGAATTAATGCGTGGACTATTCTCGCATTAGCCAATGAAGAATATTAGGAATTATTATTCTTGATTGGCTAGTGTGTGAATAGTTAGAACAGTATTTGTTCTAGTTAGTAACACAATATCATGTGTTGGTAACAACACAAAAAGGATGAACTTTTGAAATTTTGTCTTTTGGGTACAGCATCGCCCCTCTCTAACGAAAGTTACAGGGAAAGAAAAGCGAAAGCTTAGTTATGCTGAGAGTTGTATAAAAAAGAATAGAAAGAAAGAAAACAATGAAAAAAGTGCTGATAGTGACCACCGTAAGTGGTTTTGTACCACAGTTTGAAATGAACAATGTTCGTATCTTACAAGAAATGGAATATGAAGTACATTATGCTTCTAATTTTCAAAATGTCAGTTATGGAATGGATAATCATCGCTTAGATGGAACAGGAGTAGTACGACATCAAGTAGATTTTGCACGCTCTCCATTTGATATCAAAAGTAATCCAAAAGCTTACTGGCAGTTAAAAAAGATAATGAAAGAACACCAATTTGCTTTAGTACATTGTCATACACCAGTAGGAGCAGTATTAGCAAGGTTAGTAGCAAAATCTTATCGAAAACAAGGAACAAAAGTAATTTATACGGCTCATGGGTTTCATTTTTATAAAGGAGCACCATGGAAATTTTGGCTAGTTTCGTATCCAATGGAATGGTGGTTAGCATACCATACAGATGTTTTAATTACGATTAATGAAGAAGATTTTGAAAACGCAAAAAAATTACCAATAGGGAAGAAATATAATAAGAATGGAAAAGTTTATAAAATAGATAGTGTTGGGATTGATTTAGAACGGTATCAATCCATTGTAGTAACCAAAGAAGAAAAACGAAGAGAATTTGGTATACCAAACAATGCATTTATCATTGTTTCGGTAGGAGAATTAAATTGGAATAAAAATCATGCCATTGTAGTAGAAGCAATAGGAAAATTAAAAAAAGATAATATCTACTATTTGATTTGTGGAGAAGGAATTGAAAAAATTCCTTTAAAAGAACAGGCAAAACGATTAGGAATAGAAAAACAAGTCCTGTTGACAGGGTTTCGAGAGGATATTCCTGAAATTTTAAAAACAGCAGATGTGATGGCATTTCCTTCGTTAAGAGAAGGATTAGGGGTTGTTGCAATAGAAGCGATGGCATCTGGCGTTCCAGTCATCGCATCCGATAATCGAGGAACAAGAGAATATATGAGGGATGGTTGGAATGGCTATGTAGTTTCAAAAAATACAGCAGAAGAAGTAGCAAAAGCAATTCAAATGGTATATCAATTACCAAAGAAAGAATATGAAATGATGCAACAGAATTGTTTAGAAACAGCAAAACGATTTAGTAGCATACAAGTAAGTAAAAAAATGCGACAAATTTATAAAGAGCTAGATAATGTAAATTAGATAAAAAAAGAAGTTGTTGGGTTTTTATGTTGTAGTGGAATAGAAATAAAGCAAATAAATATAGAATAACAATATGAAAGAAAATAAAGTAGAAATTTCTATTATAATGGGAGTTTACAATCAAAAAGACCATAAAGCAATCGAACAAGCAATAGATTCTATCATAAATCAAACCATTCAGAACTTGGAGTTTTTGATTTATGATGATGGTTCTTGTAAAGAAGAAATGATTTTTTTACAAGAATTAGCCCAAAAAGATAGTAGGATTCATTTCATTCGTGGAGAGGTGAATAAAGGACTTGCTTATGGATTAAATCAATGTTTGAAACAGGCAAAAGGCACATATATTGCACGAATGGATGCAGATGATATATCAGAAAAAACACGACTTCAAATACAAAAAGAGTTTTTGGACAAGCATTTAGAATATGCTTTTGTAGGTTTGGGTGCGAAGTTATTTGATGAACAAGGGTTTTGGGGAATTCGTTTTATGCCAAAACATCCAAACAGAAAAGATTTTCTAAAATACTCCCCTTATATTCATCCATCAGTCATGTTTCGGAAGAAGGTATTAGAAGAAGCAAATGGATATCAAGTATCAAAAGATACATTGCGATGCGAAGATTATGAATTGTTTATGCGATTGTATTGTATGGGGCAATATGGTTGTAATATAAAACAAACTTTATTTTCTTACAGAGAAAATAGAGATTGGTATGATAAGCGAACAATAAAACAAAGAGTAGCAGAAATGAACATTCGGTATCAAGGGTTTCAAAGGATGGGGATTTTACATTGGAACACTCTGATTTATGTAGGAAAACCGATTGGAATGTTAGTGATACCAAAGTGGATACGAAAGAAGCTTAGAAATGAGAAAAAGAAGGAAAGGAATGCTTGATTGCTATGAAACAGAAGCA
>CALASV010000193.1 GCA_937888895.1 uncultured Clostridia bacterium
TTTTACTAGATAATCTATAGCCTGTGGCTGATCACCTGTAGGTTTATAATCTGATACTAATTTAAACATTTTTCCTCCATTTTTTTGTGGTACAACAATTACATGAATCTTACACCAATTTTTTTAATTGCACTAACTAATACTAAAAATATTAGATAACAATCTCTAATATTATAACATAAATAACAAGGTATTACTACCTTGTTATTATATAAGTTTGTATTAATTTGTTGCTAATTATATTTTATATTTTCTTTTATCTTCTTCTGTAAGTTCAAAAAATCTAACTGTACTATTTCTTTTTTTCCATAGATTTAGTGATTTTTCACCAACAAATGATACTATCCCATCTTGCCTTCCAATTCTATATTTACAAGTTTTAAAAGGTATTTCTATTCCTGGAACATTTGATGCATAAATTCTTTTCAAATTCGGACAATCTGTAATAGCATAATTAAATATAGATTCTATATTTGCAAAAACTATTTCTTCCAAATTAGTATCTTTAAAACAATTAAGAATATTTTGTGGTCTCTCTAAAATATATAATTTTATCTTCCACTTTTTTTAATAACTTATCACCTGCTGTATTTAATGCAGTCACTCCTTGAAATACAACGCTATCTGTTACCATAGTGATATTTTCATATACTAAGTCGAATCCTTCTTCCACAATTCCATCTCTCATTTCCGTAATAGAGTTTTGTACAATCATCGTACTATCTAAAATATCTACATCTTCTTCCCCGTTTGTATTATTCTCTAAATTTGCACCATATCCATCCATATATTGCAAAAACGAATCTTTTAAGGAACCTTTCACCTCATTTCCCTTTTGTTTTAATGCATTATAATTTTCATAAATTGCTAAATTTGCTGCTTCTTTTCCTTTATCATAAAAATAAGTACCTACTCCTACTGCTGCTTCTGTTCCTATTTCAATAATTTTTGCCACTGCACCAGATAAAGATAATGTCCAATCGGAACTATCCTTTAACAAAATAACCTCATTTTTATCATCATTTTTGTCATAAAGTTTTATGACATCTATCGTTGACTCTGCTACACTCCATGCAAATAAAATGGCGATTGCTACTACAGGTGCAAGTAACCCTGTTCCTGCTGCAAGAACCTTTGCTTGTTGATACATTGTAGAATCTGTCACTGCTGAAAGAAAATTAAATACTGTTCGAAATGTTAACAAATACAATCTTATAAGTGCAACATTTACCTCATATTCTGGCTGTCCTGTAATAACATACTCTACTTCTGCTATTCTTTGTTTATCTTGTAAATTATAACTTTCTAATCGTTTTTCTTGCAAAGCACCTGTTTTATAATAACTTTCATGTACATCATTTGGAAAATGACTAATAATATACTGGTTGACATACACAGAATCTCGAAAACTTTCTCCTAATTGTTCCAAAAACTCCAACATAATTGTTCCAAATTCTAAGTAAGCCATCGCATCATCTTCTACATTCCAATTTTGTGTTTGTGTCATATCACTTGCACCAGATACATAAGCTACCCTTAAATCAACTTCTGATAAATCTTTTCCAAATGGTCTTTCTTTCTTTTTTTCTTCTTCTTCTGCATCCTTTTTTATCTGTTCCGTACTTTTTACTTCTACTTCCTCTTTTTTTGAATCTGTCTCTGAGGCAAAACATAACATTGTTGCCTGACATGCCGCCATTTGTCCAATCGAAGCAAAATTTCCTGTTTGTTCTCCAGAATATGTTGCACTATTTAATGCACCATCAATTGCACTCTCTAACACTTTTATTTCTGTTTTCCATAAATCTCTTTCTTCCTTTAGTTCTGGATTTTTTGGATAAGACTCAATAATAGCATCTACATAAGCATACGCACTTATCAATGTTCCTAAACTACTTTTTGTTGCGTTAATTTCATCTTCACAAGACATTCCTTCTTCTGTTTGCTGTGCTTGTAATGTTTCTAACTTCTGAATATATGCTTCTAAATCTGCTTTTATTTGCTCAAATGTTACTTTGTAACTTTTTGCTTCCTGTAAAATTGTCCAAAAATTATACCTAACTGTTTCTAATTCTTTTTTTGCTTCATTACTACATTTTTCCTTTATCATAGATATCAATTCCTTAAACTGTTGTAATTCTGTTTGATATTTTGCTAATGTAGTTTTTTTCCCTTGTAATTCTCCTATTTCTTTATTTTGTTTTTGTATTTCTGTTGATAATTCATTAATATCAGTTTCTACATTACTACGTTGTTGTTCTAAATCTTCTTTTTTTATTTTTAATTCTTCTTTTTTTGTCTCCAATTCACTAATATCTTCTTCTAGTTCTTCTTTTACTTTGATATTTTCTTCTACAGATGTAATTTCATCAGAAACTGTTGTTAATTGTTCATTTAATGTATTTAATGTTTCATATAAACTTTGTGTAGAACTATTTTCTGTATTTAACTGACTTTGAAGATTTATTATTTGTTGCTCATATTTTGTTTGATATGTTGTAATAATTTCTGTTAATTTTTCTATATTATCTGTATTTGCTTCCCCTTCTCCTGTTATTGTAGAAATTTCTGTTCCAATCTTTTTTACTTCCTCTTTTAATTTCTTAATTTTTTCAATTTGATTATTTACATCATCAAAAATAATTGTTGCAATATCTTTACTTTTGTCTTTAATCAAGTCTGTCAGTACCTTTGTTTCATCATTTTTTAACTTCATACCAAACAACCAATCATAGACAGGTATCACACCTTCAGAACTTTTTCCTACTTGTGATAAGACTTTTTCTGTTGTTTTTTCTAAAACAATTTGTTCCACTTCTTCTGATATATGAAATCTTGCTGGTATTTCATTTTTTGTAATACTATTACTTTCATGTTCTGTTGCATTAAATTCGACTACCCATGCTACTTTTTTCCGAAATTTTTTTAATTTTTCTGTTAACTCATCGGCTTGTTCGTATGCTTTTTTTGTTTTTTCTTCTTTTAATAATCCTAATTTTTCTTTTGCAAACTTCATATACTTTGTTATATTCAAAATTTCTTGTATTTTTCCTATAAAGCCAGTACCTTCATTTACTAAATCTAGTGGTGCTCTAAATTTCATATAATCTATAATTTGGTCTTCTACATAATCAGTATTTGCTAAAGTTACAGATGCCCCACCTTGCATATCTTCTAATTGAAATTGAAACATATCCAAATAGTTCTCTTTTGTTTCCGATTTTGTTGTTTCATTTCCTAATAATTCATTTGTAGTATTAGAAATTGTATCTTTATAATTATTCAAATCATTCGAAATTCCATCCCAATCTTGTTTTAATAATTTTGCAAAAATACTAGAATAAGCAGAATAATCAACGTCAACAATTGCTAATGTATGTTTTAAATAATTATCCATTTTCTCTATAATTGCTTTATTTAATTCTTCTTCACTTTCTCCACCAATATCTGAACAATCTAAAGCAAATATTCCATATAAATCATATAATAACTGATTATAATAAGTTAATACCGAATCTGTTGCATTATCTAATGCTGATTCTGCCATTACATTTGCCATTTGATATCTTCCTCCATCCACAAGAACAGCAGCAAAAAGATAACTTTGTAAAAAAATTAAAATTAAAAAGATACTAATTGCACCTTTTGTCGTTCTTTTCATGGATAACATCTTTTTCAACATAACTACTCTCTCCTCTTTTTGTACTATTCTTTCGTTTTTACAAGTTCCCCTGTCAATAAATCTCGAAGCATAGATACTGTTCTTGCAAACTCTGTTGTATCTGTTTGAATCCCTTTTGCTGTTACAGTATATTCATCTTTTTCATAAAACCCTATCTTTTGAAATAAACTTTCTAATGGATTGATGGATTTTCTTGTTACGGTTACTGTAATATAATTTTGTACAATACCTTGTTTTCTATCTATAATAACTTCTCCAAGTTGATTTTCTTCTCCCATAATTGAAGGAACTTTTCCTGTCATTTCTTTCGCATATTGTTCTACTTTTGCTTTCTTTTCACCACTAAATACAAGTTCCACTAAACTTTGATATGGATTATGCTGCATAAAGCTAGAATTAGTAATCCAATCCTTTGCTGAAATTTCTTCTTCTCTTTGTGTTGTATCTAACACTTTTACACTTTCATTATCTAAACTATCCCAATAATATCCCACTTTTGTTGCTATTCCCATTGCCTGTGCTGAAAGTACTACATTTTGATACTGTACAATGCTCATACGAAATACAATAAAAATAACAATAATTACAATTTGCATAATAAACATCGCTTCAATCGTTGTAGAGCCTTTTTTTAATTGTTTCATTGTTCTTTGTCCACCTATGTTTTTTATAAAACTTTTACTTTTAGAATGTATTCTAAGGCGTACAAACTATTTTTTCATACTCTGTACGCCTTAAAAATTCACTCAAATAAAATCAGTTATTCTTGAGTTGGATTATAACCTGAAGTATTTTCACCAGCTTGATTTGCATTACCTGCTTCTGCATCAGCATCACTAAACACATCTGCCGCTGTATCATTAACAAAATTTACAATAGATTTTCTAAAAATCATAGCAACACAAACTAATGCTGCTATAATTAAAAGCATTTCTACTACTCCAAATCCGTCCTCTTCTGCTAAAAATTCTTTTAAAAGACTCATACCTTCTTCTCCTTTCTTTTGTTATTATAATTTCATGCTTTGGATTGCTGGTGCAACCACAAGCAAAATTACCGCAAATAACATTAACATCATTGGAAACAACATTTTGGTCGATGCTGCTTCTGCCAAACGAAGTGCTGTTGCTTTTCTTGATGACCAAAGTTCTGTTCCAATTTCTTTTAACGCATAGGAAACATCTCTACCACCTCGGTGAATATTTTGCATAATAATCGATAAAAATCGTCTCATTTCTATCGTATTACATTTTGTTCCCATATGGTCAAATGCCTTTTCTACTGTTTCCCCCGAATCTATCATATTCATCGCATAGGCAAGTTCTTTATATAAAATTCTATCACTTGACATTTCTCTTGAAATTTTCATCAATGCCCCTTGAAGATTTAAACCAGCTCCTGTTAAGATTACAATTTTATTTACTAATTCTGGCAAATCCATTGTAATCGTATCATGTCGTTTTGTTACTTGGTTTTTAATATCTACCATTGTAAAATAAGGAAGAATTGCTCCAAAACCAACTGCCATAAATCCAGATGTCAATAAATCATTAAATGCAAGATTTATCATTCCACCAAGAAAAATTGCAATAAAAGAATAGGTAACTGCTTTTGCCCAATACACACGAAGATAAAATTCTGCATAAGCACTATCATATAATTCTTTCAAATAGATTCTAGTTTTTCTATCAAATGCTGTATTAAACTTATATTTAATAACATCCATAAATGAAAAACCAATTAACATAAATTCTTTTAATGGAAACTCATCTTTTGTCAGTACACTAATATAATCTTTGTATTTCTTCTTTCCAATTCCATATAATACTGCTGTAATTATTAAAATTACTAACATAATAATAAGTGCTACTGTTGAAATCTCTGCCATTATTTTTCTCCTATACTTCAATATTTGTAATTGCATTTGACCAAATGGTAGCACCAAGAATTAATGCTAATGCCACCGTAGCCATGGCTCTACCACTCCATGTAGTAAATACAGGATCCATAAATCCATCGGTCGATACTGTCATAAAAACAGTTAATGCAATTGGCATTATCGTAACTATTTTTGACTCCATTTTTTTACCTGAAATCATTGTTTCCATTTGTGTTTCTATTTCAATTTTATCTGCAATAATATCTGTTGTTTGTCTTATAATTTGTACTAAATTTCCACCTGTTCGTTTGGAAACAATAAAAATATCTGCAAATGTTTTCACATCTTCTAACCCACTACGCTCTGCAAAATCTAAAAAAATATCTTCTATATTCATATTTAAGGATACTTTAGAAACCATTGTTTCTAATTCTTTTACAATAAATATATCTCTATCACCATACTGATTTATCATATCATCTTTCACAGTAACTAAAGCAAGTTCAATTGAACTACCTGAACTTACTGCTGAAGACAAACTATACAACATATCCTTAAATTGCATCGAAAGTTGCCTCTTTCTTTTACGAATAATATCTTTTGTTTTCATTTTTGGATATTTCATTGCTAATAACGCAAAAATAGAAGAAATTATTACATTATGATAGAATACATAACCTAATCCAAATAAAACACCTGCTGCAAATAATGTATACACTACCTTTTCTAACACTGACATATGATACACATTGTAATTAATGGCATCTCCATAATCCTTTTCTACTTCTTTTGTTTTCTTACTTTTCTTTGCCATTGGTACCTCCTTCATAAGCAATTCCTGCCATTTCAAATTTATGTAAATTCATAAGAGAATGTTGCTTTTTCAATTTCCCTTTTATCTTTCCATCTTCTTCTCCTTCTATTTCATACTCATATAGAGAATTAAATTGATATTCTCCTTTTTCATACCCTAAAATTTCCACAATACTTAACACTTTTCTAGACTTATCACTCATTCTTCCTAAATGAACAACAATATCTAACGCAGAAGCTATTTGCTGACGAATTGCTTCAATTGGAAAATTTGCACCTGTAAGTACCATCGTTTCCAATCGAGAAAGCATATCCTTAGGAGAATTAGCGTGACCAGTAGATAACGAACCATCATGTCCTGTATTCATAGCTTGTAACATATCTAGTGCCTCTGCACCACGAACTTCACCTACTACAATTCTTTCTGGTCGCATACGCAACGAAGATTTAATTAAATCACGTATTGTAATCTCACCTTTTCCTTCTGTATTTGCATTACGAGTTTCCATACGAACTAAATTCTTCACACTTTGTATTTGAAGTTCTGCCGAATCTTCAATTGTAATAACACGCTCATCTGAAGGAATAAAATTAGAAAGAGCATTTAAAAATGTTGTTTTTCCAGAACCTGTTCCACCACTTACAAAAATATTGTACTTTGCCTTTACACATTTTTCTAAAAATAAGGTGACTTCTTCTGAAATCGCACCCCAAGAAATTAAATCTTGAAAATTGATTACTTTTTCTGGAAATTTTCGAATAGTTACTGTAGCACCATTTAATGCAATTGGTGGAAGCACAATATTCACACGAGAACCATCTTCCAATCTTGCATCACAAATTGGATTAGAACTATCTACTGTACGATTTACTTTATATACAATTCGTTGAATAATATCTTCTAATTCTTTTTCATCTGTAAATGTTTCTTTACATTGTGATAAACGACCATTTCTTTCAATAAAAATATGTTTAGGTCCATTAATCATCACTTCTGTTACGCTACTATCATCTAAAATTGGCTGTAAAACTCCCAATTTTCGCATAGAATTAAACACATAATTTACAATTTCTAAACGTTCATCTACCTTTACAAAACTTCCATTTGTTAATTCTGTCAATGTTTTACTAGCAATATCTTTAATTTCTTCATCACTAATATCTTTTTTTCCTTCTAATATTCTCTTTGTTTTCTTAATTACTTCTTCCCGAACTTCTAAAGAAACACCCATACCATTTCTCCTTGTACTATTCTTATCTTCTAATAAACTTTAAAATTTCTTTACAACTATGAGAAAAATCTTGATTTCCAAAAGCAACTTGTTCTAAGCCAACTCCTTGAAACAGACTTTCGGAAAATGGTACATAAAAAGTTTTACTATCTTCTTTCTTCTTTCTACTTTTATTTATAATAAAAAATAAATCATCATAATATGTCTTTTCCTTCATACTTTCGTCATTCTTTAAACATTCTAATTTTCCATTTCCAACAACATCATCTGCAAAAACAACAAAATTGTAATCACATAATTCAAAAATTTTTTCATTTTTTTCATAAAAACCAGAAGGAATATCTAAAAAAATCATCTCTGCTTCTGTATTATCTTTTAAAGATTGAATAAAATTAACAATATTTTCACTAGACATACTTTGTAAATCACTAAAATTTTGTATTGTTGGAATTACTAATACACTATCTTTATTTCGTTTTATCATATTTACAATAGATACAGAAATATCTCTTTTATCTTTTAAAGCAAAAATAATATCTTCCATCTTTGTTTCAAAATCAACTTGATATAAATGTTTTGTATAAGAAAACTCTTCCATATTACAATATAAACTCGTCATTTCTTTTGCACACAACATAGCACATAAATAAGCTAATGTAGTTTTCCCTGAACCACCTTGCACTGAACTAAAAGAAATTATCGTTTTTCTATTTTGTGTTTCACTTATATTTTTTCTATGAAGTGTTGATAATATAGTTTGAATATCATTTAAGATGTCCATTCCTTTTTGATAAATATTTAATTCACTATAAAATTCTTCTATCTTTATTTTTGTTCTATCAGAAATTACAATTCCTACTACTCCTTTTGGAAGTTCTATTTCATCTAAACATTCTTTATCTGCAATACATACTTCTATTTTTTTTGTACTTATACATGGAATAACACTATTAAATTCTGAAAGAAAAGATATTTCAAAATTTATTTCTCTTTTTCCCATAACATAAGAACTAAAACAATCCAAAAAATAACTATTTTTACTACATAATAAAATTTGAACTTTCATAAAATTTCCCCTTTATTTTTAGTTAAGCAAAAAATAATAAACTTTTTATATTTAATTTTTTTGAATTAAATGTCATATTTTAGAGTTTATAACTCTATCCTAATTTTAGAGTTTATTGCTCTAAATGTCAATCCTAATTTTCTATTTTTCTTATACTATCCAAAAAAGATGACATTCTATCTTTAAAAAGAATTACATTAGGAGGACACTGTATGAAATATAATGAAAGGATTCGACAAATTCGAGAAAATCACTCCCTCACCCAACAAAAAGTTGCTAACTTATTAAATGTCGGGCAACGTACTTATGCTGATTATGAAAGTGGAAAGACAAGAATTCCTGTTGACAGTTTACTAATATTAGCAAAACATTATGATGTTTCTATGGACTATATTACTGGTGCAAGTAATATAAAAAAAGAATATCCAAAAAAATAATCTAACTATGACTTAATTCCTATTTCTAAAATTTTTCTAATTTAGTATAATAATTGTAACATTTAATACTATTTAGATGAATAAGTTTGTTATTTTCTAATAATCTATTAACTACCCACTTACATATTTCTATCATTCCTTGATTAATATCTTTTTTTACTATATCTATTGCTCTTTTAACAACTGCTTCGGAATGTTTGAATCTTTTTTCCGATAATCTATTTTTTACTTCTTTATATAATTCATCATATTCAATCATATTTTTCACTCCTTGCCTTTATAATTTAATTGTATTTATACTAAATCTTATCTATTTTCTAATTCCTTAACATATTTTACAATATCACTATTAACTTCTTGTATTCTATTGTCATTTTCTAATTGTTGTAAATTATACCAAGAAAATTTTATATCATTTATAACAAAATTTTTTTCTTTCATTATAGTTGGTATATTTTCTATGTTTATATTGTAAAAATAGTGATGATATTCTTTTTCTTTTTGTGCACTTACTGAATACTTTTTATGAATTTTATCATTTAAATAATTAAATTGTAAATTGTTTTCGGAGATTTTTAATTTTTTGTTTATTTCTTTGATTATAATATCTTTTTCTTTTAAATTTTCTTCTAATTTACAATTTAAAAATAAATAGCTTTTCCATCTTTTGTCATAATATTGTAAATATTCATTTTTACTATTTTTTATAATTATAATTGCATGTTTGTGTTCTTTCATAATTTTACTTTCTTTTTCTCCTATTTTTATTTTAAATTATAAACACTATATCATATTTTGTGAAAATTATCTATAAATTGAATATATTTTGTTTTTATAATTTTGGGCATTTAAATTTTACCAGGGAAATTTTACATAATTTTATTGATTTTCCGTTAACTTTGTTGTATAATTGTATGTATAAAAATTAAGGAAAGGGATCCTCATGTTATTTATAGGGGATTCTTATCCCCATAGTATACTTGGGGACAAGGTAATTCTCAGATGAAAAAATTTCATCAAATTATAGGAGTTGTTGTAGTTGTTGTTTTATGTTTGGTATGTTTCTTTTTATTAATATCAAACAAAAAAACTGATGAGGAACGGTTTTATGACCGCAGAGCCAAATTAACAGAGGTCAAGAATTGGGACGATATCGAAACATTCAAGATTGCCTTCAAAAAAGCAGTAGAACATGAAGGAGTCGTTATCGCAGACCATTTTATATCAATCTGGGCGCATAATTCTGGCATCATTACTCATGGCATGGTTTACCATGTTTTGACAGATGAAAATGAGTATTTTACATACTCCATTGATTCAAATTCTTCATCAATATTTGAAGAAATAACAAATTTATCTTGACTTGTTCCAAT
>CALASV010000194.1 GCA_937888895.1 uncultured Clostridia bacterium
ATTTCTTTGAATATTATGTTCTTCTTTATCTATAAATGTAGCAGTATATTTCTTTCCTATATTCTGAGTTTTACAAAACATAAGAATATCTTTACATTCATAGAAAGTTTCTACAACAGGTTTATCGTGAATAAAATAATTAACCACTGCCTCAGCTACTATTGGCTCATCATAACCTTTTTGAAGATTTTCTTTATAAAGATAAGGATTTAAATCTCCTTTATAATCTATTTTACCATCAAGCTCTTCAGCTATATAATTGTTAATATCACGACAAGTATATCTTTTATAATCTTCACTATCAGCACTTAATCCGGTATATTCTTCCCAATTCTTAGTTATCTTATCAAATATATCTTTTTTATCATTATATAATTTAACTACTATACCATCGGTATTACCAGAAACAACAGGAATTCCATTAAGTTCAAGTTCTTCACAAAGCATTAATATAAATAATTGTCCATTAATAGTTGTACGAAGTGTACACATACGGTCAAATAAATCACCATATTCATAATTAAATTTACCATATATACTATTAATAACAATTTTTAATGCTTCAGCAACTATTTCTTTAGGAATACCATCTACAAGCGGGTCTTCGCTATGTTTAGCTTTGATACGAGTTGTTCTAAAATAATCTACCAATTTAACAAATACACCTTCGTCCATATGTTTTGGAGCTATTCTATAAGCACACATAAGAGAAGGATAAAAACTTGATATATCATAATGCCTATAAATATACCCTGTTTCTGTTAAATCAGATTTTAAGTTTCTTGGTCTGTCTTTAGTATGTAAGCCACCAGTAGCAATAGTATATTCTGTTTCACCAATAACAACTGAACGAGAAAAGTCAGATTTTCCCGTACGAGTAATTGCAACAGCTCTAATATCATTTAAGAAGTTTTGTAATTTTGGAGTTTTAAATTTGACATTATCAAATATAACTTTATTGAAACTCATAATAGTTCTTTCAGTCTTTTTACCACGCCATTGATAAGGTTGAAGATTACTAAATTCAGAATAGAATTTAATAAATAGTTTATCAGCCATATCACTACGAGAACTGTTAAGAACATTTAAACCATAGTTTACACTAATAGTATATCTGAGTTTAATTTCTTGCCAATAAAGTCTTACTATTTCACAAACTATAAATACATCATTACCATTATAATGCATAACTTGTGGAATATATTTATCAAGTATTATTCTATCCCACTTTTCAATAATTTTATTTAATTCATCAAGAGTTAATCCATTATAACGAGGTCTTTTTAGATAATATTGTGCTTCTTCATCATCAATTGGAGGTAGTTCATGTTCAAGGATTTCATACCATTTAATATTTATAGATGTTTGTTTAAGAGATTTACCAAAATAACCTTTGGTTCCATCTTCTTTAGTATATTGCCCAATTTTATTTAGAGCAAATATACGAAAAATATCTACATCATAATAAGGTAATTTATTTTCCCGAAGAGAAGAAAGATAATAGTCATTATTAGAAGCATCCTTATTGTCTTGTAATTCAATAATTTTCTTTGATGTTTCATATAACTTAGTTATTAGTTCTCTTGTGGTATTATAAATACCAAGATACATAAGCAAGCAACTAATCATAAGTTTATCATAAGAAATACTATTAAAACCAAAACAATGAGTTTTTTCATTTCCAAGGCCGTTAATAAAACCAACCATTGGTAATAATTGACTATCATCTTTATCTGTAATATAGAATTGCTTTTTATGAACAGTTTCAAGTTTAGCAATAATATCTTTAACAGAATACTTCTCAACGAGAGGGATAGGTTCTTTAATTTCCTTACCCTTTTTAATTTTTACCTTAGCGGCATCCTCAAACTTAGCTACATAATCAATAATATCTATAAATGTGACGCTGAAAAAATTAGGTAATATTTCAACATCATAAGCCCACATTTTAATCATAATTTACCTCCCAAAACTAAGTACAAGTTCTTTCCTGGCACGACTACAAGCAACATATAATCTACGAAGCATTTCTTCATAGTTTGCATAAGTAGAACCAGTAGAAGTAAATATCATATCATTAACATCAACAAATACATTATCATAAGTTGAACCTTGAGCACGATGAGAGGTTATAGCAAAAGCATAATCTAAATCTCTTTTATATTTGATTTGGTCACCTTGCTTAATATTTGTTGCAATAAGAAATTGTTTCTTGAAATTATAATATTCTTTCCACTTGGCAGCACGAGTACCACCCGTGGCTTTTTGTGCATCTGCAACGAGTTCATTTAATACTTTAACATATTGAAGAACGGTAAATTTATCAGTATGGTCAATTACAAATAAAGGTTTTGTAATTCTACCACCATTTACCATTTGAAATTTAATAAGAAATCCTTTAAATCCATAAGTAGAATTATTGTAATTAACTAAATCTTTAATAATATATTCTTCACTATTATTGATTATAATATCATTAAATTCATCAACAATGGTTTCATAAGCCATTATTAAGTCGTTTTTAGTTATTACAGCTTTATCACAATCTTGTATGATATTATTCCTAATAAAATTATTCCATTGAGTAACACAAATATTTGTATAAGCTATAAGTTTATACATTTCAATATTCTTTGTGTACTCTTCATCATTAAATTTTTCTCTAATTAAAGATGTAAATTGTCTTGGAGAAATAATAGAAAAACCTTCTCCTTTATCATTATAAATATGTTGTCCAGCATTTTTAGAAATATAATCAAGAAACTTTCTTGAACCTTTTTTACAATTAGCAATATCATGTCTTAATAAATCAAGAAGAATAAGAATTGGATTACCTTCTCCTTGTCTTATAATTTCAGTAAGACGAAATACTTTGTTACATTTATAAAATGCAGAACTACGAGTTTCATTTACAGGAGAAAGTTGAGCTTCATCACCAATAAATAAAACTTTAATATTTAAATCCTGACATTTATTTATAATATATGTAACAAGAGAAGCATTTAACATAGATGCTTCATCACAAATGAGAAGTTGAATATTCTCAAGTTTAGGACTACTAATAGGTTGAAAAGCAGGGTTCTTAATATCAAAATCTTCAATATTTAAGTTTAATCTGAAACCAAATGTAGATTGAATAGTATCTACATTTAAACCTACCGCGTTACTAAAAACACGGCAGGCTTTATGAGTAGGCGAAGTACACTTAATTGTAGAAGGTTGTAGTTTACATTTAGCAACTATTTGACGAGTTACAAATGTTTTACCAACGCCACCTGGTCCAGTAAGACCATAAACGCTTTTACCTTTATCATAAGGGGCATCTATGAATTCCACTAAACCTTTAACTGCATCTTCTTGACCTTTAGTAAGCGTAATTTTTCCTTTGTTATCTTCAGAAACCCTATCTTTTCCAACAGTATTCATTGGAAAATCATTGTTCATTTTCTTTTTCTCTTATTTTAGTAATTATTGTATTATAATTTTCTTTATAAAAAAGAAAATATCTTTTAGCTAATTCATTTTTCCAATCTGTGCGAGTGGTTTTAAGGTCAAATAGAACTTCATTTGTAATATTATTTTTGATAATATCCCCTTTACAAATTACACCAGCCATAAAAGGCATCATATAACTTGGTTTATAAGCATCTTTATTTATATCAGATAATCTTATTGTTGTAAGCAATTTATTTTCTAATAATTGAGTACAATAAAGATTTCCATTATAAAGTTTATAACTTTGTTTAGTAAAGAAATAAATCTTATTATCACAAATACAAACAAATTGACCTTCTATATCAACATAACAAACACCTTCAATATTCTTTTCTATTCTTGTATATATAGATTTTTGTTTAGGTGTTCTTTTAGCTTTTGCTACTTTAACAGTGAATTTAAATTCCATATTATATGTATTATGTGTATGTGTATTTATTATCGTAATACTTCCTCACTTCGTTCGTCAGTATTACTCAGCTTATTATTAATGCCCCGTAAAGGAAGATTGAACTAAATCAAACTTGACTACTACTATCTTTATTTAAATCTCTTACAACAGTATCATTATATTCTTTTAATAAAAAATTATTAGTACAATACCATTCTGTATTTTCTAATTTTTCAGCAGTTATAACTAATTCAACAATAGGATTTTTAAAATTAAATTCATTCTCTAATTTAAAAGAAGCTTCTCTAATTAATTTATCATCATTACACATTTTAGTTAATAAATCATTATCTGTCATATCAGTATTAACAACAATACCTAATCCACTACCAATATAATTTATCTTATTGTTATTTTCACTTAATAATACAAAAGATACATGAATAGCTCTATTAATTTTATCTTGTTTATTTCTAAATTGAGCATATTTAAAAAACTTTGTACGATTAAATTTAAAATCATAAGTATAAGAACATCTACCTACTAAATCACTACAATTAAGAAAATGACTACAATTAATACATTGTTGGAGTGTTTCCTTTACGGGGGAATGTTTATTATCAAAATTAAAACTAATAGCCATATTATTTGAATCTAAATATAGTTGGTTTACCCCATATGATTACTTATAAAATTATTTTTCTTTTTAATTCTAAAAGTTTTATGATTACAATCATTCCATATTACTAAGCAATCTTTACCTACTCTATCTCTTATACTATTTATATCACTATGAAAATGATATGAAGAATGATAATTGGGACTTCTATATGTATCAGAATATATACGAGAAGTTCTAAGCCAACCCATTCCAATTATAGCAGTTTTTACTAAAACAGCAACATCATAAATTTTATGAATAAAATTAAATTTTATATTTTTATTATTCTTTTTTCTTTCGTTCTTATTTGTGTCTACATATTTATGATGTTTAGGATTATCAGTATTAATTTTACTTGCCATAATATTATTTATTAGTAACTATTCCCTGCATAGCATTGTAAATAGTATCAAACATTTCTTGACCAGTTTTTTCATCAACACAATCTAAAATTATACTGTGCCCAGAAGCAAATAGAATATTAAGTTTAGTTTTATCTACTATAAAAGCACCATTTCGTTTAATCGGTTTATTATTTTTATCAAATTTAACTTCAAAACCAATAGAATCAATGTTTTTAACATTAAAAGCAGAACTTGAAGAATGAGATTTAATAACCATAGTTGTAATTGTTTAAATTGTTAATAATTTTTAAATTTTACTTTTTATATATTTTTCTAATTTCCCCATAAATACATCTGGTTCTATTTCTTTTTTAGCTACCATATCTAAACCTTTTTCCCAACTAGCTGTTAAATCTGGATTTAGCATATCTGGAATTGATTTTAGAATAATAAAGGACTGCCAACTTTGAAATTAGCAGTCCTTCTTCACACAAACACTAATACATTGACAAATAAATACACTATAAGTAGTATTATTTGTTTAAGATATAGTAGTATTGATAAGAATAAGTTCAAGTATGGCATACTTCCGCGAAATAAAAGGAGTCCAAGAATAACTTTAATATTATTTCACAACAGTATTAAAATTACTATCAATACTACTATTAGTGGAGATAACAGGATTCGAACCTGTACTGTCAGAACCAAAATCTGAAGTGCTACCATTACACCATATCTCTAAATAAAGCAATATCAATAATCACATAAACGCACATGAAAAAAAAAATATAATTATTAATATTGCTTTACCGGTTTTAATAGTTACTACCGGAAACTATAATGCAGAACATCCAGCATCTATTTCTATACTACCAGAAATAATATCTTCTATATATTCTTTATTATGACTAATTTGCTTACGAAGTTTATCATATAAATTAGCAGAACTTGTTGCTATACTTTGGTGCATATAATTTAAATCAACTAAAATCTTTTTATAGTAATTATATGCTTTAATTTCAGCACGAGCTAAAGCAATTTTTCTTCCAATATTAAAATCATATTTATCTTCAGTACAACACTTTGCTATTCCTTTAACAGCTGTTTTACTAATAATAATATTGTTTTCTGTTAAAGCAACTTCAAGAAAAGCAACAGTTTCATTTTTAAATCTCTTAATTTCTTGACTTAAAACTGTAATTTTCATAATATATTATTTAATAAGTTTAATCATGTGAGTTTTACGAAAAACTTTATCCTTAGAATTAAAATATTCTTGACATTCAGGATAACTTCCTTGATATACTGTTTGCTTGCTATATTTATTAATAATAGCAAAATTAGTTTTGCTCATTTAAAATAGTTTTTTCAAGGACATCATAATCACTTAACGCAAAATATATTTTATCTCTTGTATATTTGTCATCAAATTTAAGAGTAATATCAATATTATCTTTTAACCAAAGTCTTAATAGATATTTATTGTTTTCTCTATTTAAATCGTTTACAGCAGTTACTAAACAAATTTCATTTGTATTAAAAATATAATCATTATCTTCATCATCATCTATTCTAATAAATGTAGGTTTATTTGCATCAGCATCACCATAATTTATTGAATCTAAATAAGCATTTGTAATCTTTTTAGCTTGAATTCCAAGAAATACAACTATTAGAACAGCTAATACAATAAATGTAATTAATAAAATTGTTAATCCCATATTATTTAATTATTGGTTAATTTCAAAGAATTAAGGAAACAATCTCCACATATTGAGCATATGCTTTATCATTTCCTTAATCATCGGGTTCCTTTCGGTTCCCACTATTGCCGTAGTTACTGTTTTATCTATTATATCGGCAACTATAATAGACTTATCAGTAGTGCCCCCAGCCAGAGTCGAACTGGCACAACCATTACTGGTCAAGGGATTTTAAGTCCCTCGTGTCTACCATTTCACCATAAGGGCAGCTTTAAAATTATAAAATCAGTTATATCAATCAATTAGACTGAGAGTATGGGAGTTTAATTGCTGCAATCAATGCGAATAGCAGAGATACCATCCAAGTTCCCACGGGAATCAAAAGTAAGTATTGTACCTCCCAATCCATTATCCAATTTATAAACATTACTATTGCCAAAAGTACAATACCCAAAAAATACATAAAATTGAAAATTGTTCTTGCCGTAGTTCCTTTCATAATTATTATATTTCTTTTTTTTTTATAATATTAAGATTGTAAAGTAATTTTTAAACATATTATTAATATTTATCATTTAATTTACAAATCAACTTATGAAATTCATTATCTCTTAATTCTTCAGTAGAATAAGTTTCTCTAAATGAACCTTGAGTTTGAAGCATTTGTATTCTTATACAATATAAAGTTTCTTTACCTCTATTTGTTTCATTAACTTTAGAGATATTAGTTATTAAATTAGAATTAATCGCTCTATTATTAAATAGTATAAACATATTATTCAATAGTTAAATCAGTAAAATTAAATTTATTATTATGATTCTTTTTTAAATTAGCACAATAATTTTTAAGAGATTTTTCTGCTTCTTTATAAGCCTCTTCTTTATTATTAGCAATTACTGTTATATGAACAGTTCTTCCAAAATCTTTACCAAGATTAGTAGCAAATACTTTTGCTTTCATATCATATAACATATTTGCATTTTATTTTATTCCACAAGCCTTTAAAACTTTAGTAATAACTTGAAATATATTATAATTTCTTGGAAATAAATATAAACCCCAAGCATTAACACAATCCCAAATATCATCTAAATCAAGATATTCATCATTATCATATCTTTGTTTAAATTCTTCTTTTGTATAAATCATATAAACTATGAAAAAAAAATAATAATGATTAAAAGGTTAAAATCCTACAACAACATCATTATTACAACTCGTTAAAAAGTTGCTTTATATAATATAAACTATGCACGAATATATTATATAATTTGTTTTAAATGTACTTACCTGTAAACATCTCTACCAGGTCTGTTAGTAGGTATGGCGCCAGAATTACAAACACGAAAATCTTATTCTTTTGCCCCAACAATCTCAACGATTATTGCATAATTCATCGTATCATTGTTGGAAGTATATCAAGAAATATCTTGATAACCATGTGGCCCCTGAAGGACTTGAACCTTCGACCCACGGATTATGAGTCCGCTGCTCTCACCAACTGAGCTAAGGGGCCAAATACTACTAATTATTTCACAATAATTAGTAGTCGTACTTAACACCTTTTAATTATGACTCATATATTTATTTCGCATTTCTCAACGAAAAAATAAATATAAATTAGCTCTATGAGAACTAATTGTATCTTCAATGGGATTCGAACCCATGACCCTTACATTAAAAGTGTAATGCTCTACCTGCTGAGCTATGAAGATATCCTTGTCTATTTGTTAAGCTTTATAAGATTCATAAACCATTTCTGAAAGAGTACGACCTTTACGAGGTTTATTATCCATACTATGAATAATATTTTTAACAATTTCAGCACCGCTGCCAGTCTTTAAAATAATAGACTGAACCTTATGAAAAGGTTTGCCAAAAATACGAAGTTTCTTTGTAGAATTCTTATTCTTTTTATATCCAACAGGATGTATAGCAATTCTATTTCTCATATTTTAATCTTGTTTACCGAAGATACCGTAAGGGTCATCTTCATAACTTTCATCACCTTGATATTGTGGTTGTTCATCGTAATCGTGATTCAAAAGATATGAATCAATCCTTACTTCATTATCTTCGTCTTTCATAATACTATCTATTTTTAAAAGAATAGTGATATAATTAGGAAAGTCAAATCCACCACGAAAAACTATACTAATTATATCACTATTCTTACTATTACTTTAGATAATAGCTTATTCTTCAACAACTTCTTCCTCTACGGGCGTAGTAGGGATAACATTGATTTTGCTAACAAGCTCATTGGCTTTCTCCAAATCCTTATCATTCAAAGGGTTCTCATCAAACTCATTGTTTACATAAGAAGCAAGAGTATGCTGAGCATATTGGTCAAAAGCTACAATAGCAGCAGCACCAGCAGTTACAAAAAGCTTAGTTTTCATAGAATATTCAGTAAGAAGTCCATTGACTTTAACAGAATACTTATTGAAATTAAACTTAATGTAACATTTAGCATCGTTACCAATATCTCCAGCTTCTTTATGAAGTTCAATTAGAAGAAGAGAAAGCAGACGCTTAAATTCAGCATTATTGCGAGCAAGAAGAGTAATACGATTTACCCATTCAGGAAACCTACGAGTTTCAGCAGGAAGTCCATTAGGAAGTCTGCGTTCAAAAGGTTTTCCAGGGGTTTTAGTGCCTTCACGCTTAACATAAGGTTTAGCACCATCATACATTTTCTTAACTTGCTCTTTATTAAGAGCATCACCGAGCTTAGCCATA